>NZ_JBMDIJ010000200.1:0-343 GCF_057808595.1 Pseudomonas sp. FG98
ACCTGGATTTCGTCACAGGGGAGGAAATGCACGGTGACGCCGCAGACTTTTTGGTTGGTGTAGTCGGGGACCAAGGCATACCTACGGTGCTGACGGCTTTGGGCTCTGATCTTCGATGCCCAAGCGTCATACGCCTCTGGATTGTGGAACCCAGGAAAGCCGTCCGGATATGCAATACCTGTCTCCCAATCAATCCGAACCGCCATTCCCGGAGTCCACTGGGAAGGCAGGCTGATATGCCCACCGCCCCCTCCTTGCCAAGGCCCGATGATGTCCAGCCCAGACTGTCCATCCACAGCGAAATGGTTGATCGCCCAGTGGGTGTGGTTGATACCGATGATCC
>NZ_JBMDIJ010000201.1:0-341 GCF_057808595.1 Pseudomonas sp. FG98
TGGCGCGTTGGTGGCGTAGACGTTGTTCGGCGCGGTGTAGTTGACCGAGCCGCTGGTGGCGTTGACTGCGATGGTGATGCTTTGGCCGTTGGCCAGGCTGACCACCAGCGGGGAGCCGGTGACCGGGGCGCTGACGGTAGCGGTGTAAGTGATCACGCCACCTTCCACTACGCTCGGAGTAGCAGTGAGCGTCACGGTGCTGGTGTCAATGCTATCGGTCACCGCAGTCACTGCTGCGGTCGGGCTGACTTCCAGGTGCTCGAAGTCGCCGCCAGTGGTGCCGGTGATGGTGACGCTGACATTGCCACCGTCGACATAAACGGTGTTTTGCGGCGCTGGGA
>NZ_JBMDIJ010000202.1:0-335 GCF_057808595.1 Pseudomonas sp. FG98
ATCAACAACCTGACCGAGAGCTTCACGGTCACGGCGACGGACACCGACGGCAGCACCAGTAGTGGCAGCCTCGACGTCAACATCGTCGATGACGTGCCTACTGCCGTAGCCGATACGAATGCGTCGGTGGCAACCGAAGCGGCTACGGTATTGACCGGTAATGTGCTGACCAACGATGTCCAGGGCGCCGACCGTGTCACCGGGCCGATTACTGCCGGCACTTTCACCGGGACTTACGGCACCTTGGTTCTGGCCGCAGATGGCTTCTACACCTATACCTTGAATCCTTCGGATCCGGACTTCTTCAACCTGCACGGTGGTGGGACGGGGACCGA
>NZ_JBMDIJ010000203.1:0-313 GCF_057808595.1 Pseudomonas sp. FG98
GTGGAACCATGAAGCCGGCGCCGCATTTCGCTGCCTGGCCGCTGCGCCCGCCGCCGCAGTACCTGCGCTGGATGGTCGGCGGGCTGGTGGTGCTGGCCCTGGTGGGTTGCGCCGGGGTGCTGCTGCGCCCGTGGCTGGAAGAGTGGCTGCCAGCGCTCGCGCCCTGGCCCTGGTGGCGTGGCTGTTGGCGCTGCTGATGCGGGTGCTGGCGTTCCGCTTCAACCGGCATAACGCCGCGTGCTACGCCGACGCCGTGGAAAAGGTCGAAACCCGCTGGTGGAACCACCATCGACAACAGGCCGCGCTGCTGGAG
>NZ_JBMDIJ010000204.1:0-300 GCF_057808595.1 Pseudomonas sp. FG98
CGGCTACGGCGGTAGGCACGTCATCGACGATGTTCACATCGAGGCTGCCACTGCTGGTGCTGCCGTCAGTATCGGTAGCGGTGACCGTGAAGCTCTCGGTCAAGTTATTGATTCCACCGCCAGCAGGATGGGCCTCGTTATCCACCAAGGTGTAGCTGTAGGACACCACGCCAGTGCTGGCGTCGTAGCCGGTCACTGTCAGCGTATTCCCCAAAAGGGTCGTGGTTGTTTGCGGGAAAGTAGCGGCCACACCACCGCTGATGACGTTGATGCCGCCCACGCTCAGGGTTTGCAAACCAT
>NZ_JBMDIJ010000021.1:0-81273 GCF_057808595.1 Pseudomonas sp. FG98
CAGCCGCTCCCACAGGTATGCGGCGACCTGTCGTTTTGTGGTTGATCTGAAATTGCGTAGATACCCATGCCCATCGCTGGCAAGCCAGCTCCCACAAGGTTTGCGACGATCTTGAATCAGCGGTTGACAGTCCGCATGGTGACGAACTCTTCCGCCGCCGTCGGGTGCACGCCGATGGTTTCGTCGAACTGCTGCTTGGTCGCTCCGGCCTTGAGGGCAATGCCCAGCCCCTGGATGATCTCGCCGGCATCCGGCCCGACCATATGGCAACCGAGCACGCGGTCGGTCTCGGCATCCACCACCAGCTTCATCAGGGTCTTTTCCTGGACATCGGTGAGGGTCAGCTTCATCGGCCGGAAGCGGCTTTCGAAGATCCTCAGCGAGTGCCCGGTCTCCAGGGCTTGTTCCTCAGTCAGGCCGACGGTGCCGATCGGCGGCTGGCTGAACACTGCGGTCGGAATGTTGCGGTAGTCCACCGCACGGTATTCCTCGGGCTTGAACAAGCGCCGCGCCACCGCCATGCCTTCGGCCAGGGCGACCGGCGTGAGTTGCACGCGGCCGATCACGTCACCGATGGCCAGGATCGACGATTCGTCGGTCTGGAACTGCTCGTCGACACGAATGAAGCCACGTTCGTCCAGTTGTACCTCGGTGTTCTCCAGGCCGAGGTTGTCCAGCATCGGCCGGCGACCGGTGGCATAGAACACGCAATCGGTGAGCAGCTCGCGGCCATCTTTCAGGGTGGCCTTGAGGCTGCCGTCGTCCTGCTGGTCAATACGGGCGATATCGGCATTGAACTGCAGGTCCAGGCCACGTTTCTCCAGCTCTTCCTTCAGGTGGGTGCGCACCGAGCCGTCGAAGCCACGCAGGAACAGGTCGCCGCGATAGAGCAAGGTGGTGTCGGCGCCCAGGCCCTGGAAGATCCCGGCGAACTCGACGGCGATATAGCCGCCGCCGACCACCAGCACGCGTTTGGGCAGGCTCTTGAGGAAGAAGGCTTCGTTGGAGCTGATCGCCAGTTCGCGCCCGGGGATCTCCGGGACCTGCGGCCAGCCGCCGGTGGCGATAAGAATGTGCTTGGCCGAGTAGCGCTTGCCCTCGACTTCCACTTCGTGGGGAGCGGTGATCCGCGCGTGGCCTTCCAGCAGGGTTACGCCGCTGTTGACCAGCAGGTTGCGGTAGATGCCGTTGAGGCGCTCGATCTCGCGGTTCTTGTTGGCGATCAGTTGCGCCCAGTCGAACTGTGCATCCTCCAGCGACCAGCCGAAGCCTGCGGCTTGCTCGAACTCGTCGGAATAATGCGCGCCATAGACCAGCAGTTTCTTCGGCACGCAGCCAACGTTGACACAGGTACCACCCAGGTAACGGCTTTCAGCCACCGCCACCTTGGCACCAAAGCCCGCCGCGAAGCGCGAGGCACGCACACCGCCGGAACCGGCGCCAATCACAAACAAGTCAAAATCGTAGGCCATATCAATCTCCTCGGCAGGCCGCCAGCATAGCGCCAGTCCTGGCCATAAACAAAAAAGCCACCGGTGAGGGTGGCTTTTTTCCTACAGCGTACAGAAGCCTTAGTAGGCCTTGCCGGTCTTGTAGTAGTTCTCGAAGCAGAAGTTGGTCGCGTCGATGTAGCCTTCGGCGCCACCGCAGTCGAAACGCTTGCCCTTGAACTTGTAGGCAATCACGCAGCCATTCTGGGCCTGCTGCATCAGCGCGTCGGTGATCTGGATCTCGCCACCCTTGCCTGGCTCGGTACCGGCGATGATGTCGAAGATGTCCGGGGTCAGGATATAGCGGCCGATGATCGCCAGGTTGGACGGTGCGTCCTCCGGCTTCGGCTTCTCGACCATGTTGGTCACGCGGAAGATGTCGTCGCGGATCATGTCGCCGGCGATGACGCCGTACTTGTTGGTTTCCTGCGGGTCGACTTCCTGGATGGCGACGATCGAGCAGCGGAACTGCTTGTACAGCTTGACCATCTGGGTCAGCACGCCGTCACCGTCAGGGTTGACGCACAGGTCGTCCGCCAGCACCACGGCGAACGGCTCGTCACCGATCAGCGGGCGACCGGTGAGGATGGCGTGGCCCAGGCCCTTCATCTCGGTCTGACGGGTGTAGGAGAAGGAACACTCGTCCAGCAGGCGGCGAATGCCGACCAGGTATTTTTCCTTGTCGGTGCCCTTGATCTGGTTTTCCAGCTCGTAGCTGATGTCGAAGTGGTCTTCGAGGGCGCGCTTGCCGCGACCGGTAACGATGGAGATTTCGCTCAGGCCGGCGTCCAGCGCCTCTTCGACGCCGTACTGGATCAACGGCTTGTTGACCACCGGCAGCATTTCCTTGGGCATGGCTTTGGTTGCTGGCAGGAAGCGAGTGCCGTAGCCGGCTGCCGGGAACAAGCATTTCTTGATCATAAAAGTCCTTAACGAAGGGCTGTGCGTACGAAATTCGGCGCAGTCTAATCAGGCGGCGAGCACCTTACAATGCCCCACCCGGGCGCAACCGTTGCCATCATAGAGAAATCCAGCGGGAGATAGTTCCCGGCCGTTGAAAATATTGGCTTTGCGGCGATTATCCGACGACTGGAAAACGCCGTTTCCGCGAGCGGAAACGGCGCACTGGCCATCATTGTGCTGGCGGCGTCCTCACTTGCCGGTGCCCTGCCCCAGCAGCACCCCGTCGACGGTCTGGCCGTACAGATTGACGCCGTCGTTGGCATGGAACTTCAACCGGGTTTTCTCCACCGAGCCCTCCACCAACCGCGGGTCCTGCGGCCGCTCGTGCTTGTTGATGTAGGCCGCCACGTCCCAGGCCTGCTGGTCACTCAGGCTGCCGGGCTTGCCCAGGGGCATGTTGTACTTGATGAACGACGCCGCCGTGTTGATCCGGTGCATGCCGGCGCCCCAGTTGTACGAGTCCTTGCCCCACAGCGGCGGCATCACGTAGTCATCGGCAATCATCTGGCCCTCGCCGTTGTCGCCGTGACAGATGGCGCACTGCTCCTGGTAGACCTTGGCGCCACGGGCGATGTCGTAGCCACCAGCGGGCTGGGCGACATCGGGGTAACCGCGCCCCGCCGGCTCCACACCGACCTGGGCCTTGCTCGCCAGCCAGTAGGAATACACCGACAACGCCGTGATCTCCGGGCTGTCAGCCGCAGGAGCCTTGCCATTCATGCTGAACTGGAAACAGCCCTGGATCCGCTCGGCATAGGTGTTCACCTTGTCGTTCTTCTTACGGTAGGCCGGGTACATCGGATAAGCGCCCCACAACGGCGCCGAATGCGCCATGCGGCCCTGGTCGAGGTGACAGTTGCTGCACTTCATGCCGTTGCCGACGTAGTCCGGCGCCAGACGCTTGGTGTCGACAAACAACGCATAGCCATCGCGGACCATCTTGCCGAAGGCGTTGTCCGGCAATTCGCTTTGCGCCGGCGGCACGAAGAACGGAACCTGGCTGGCCGGTGGCACCTTCAGTTGCGACTGGTCCTCCATGGCAACCTGTGTGGCATGAGCCGAACCCAGCGCGAAGGCCAGTGCGGAAAAAACGAATCCTTTCATGGCTTGACCTCCTGTCCTGCGGCGAAGTACTCGGCGATGGCCGTGATCTCGGCATCGCTCATGGCCTTGGCGACACCCACCATCAACTGGTTCGGGTCGTTATGCCGACTCCCGTCGCGCCAGGCGTTGAGTTGCGCGACCAGGTAGGTTGCCGGCTGATGTGCCAGCGGCGGGAAGTGCTCGCCAACTCCGCCACCACCCGGGCCGTGACACTGCACGCAACCGGGAATCTGTCGACTCCAGTCGCCATACAGCGCCAGTTGCTCGGTCGGGTTGCTGGCCATCTGCTGCCGGCGCTTGTCCGGTGCGGCCGGCGCAGGCATGGCCGCGAGGGTCTTGCTCACGGCGACGATTTCCTCGTCGGCGAGGGCCTTGGCCAACGGTTCCATGATCGGATTCTTGCGCGTGCCATCGCGGAAATCGCGCAACTGCTTGCCCAGGTAACCGGCCGACAGTCCGGCCAATCGCGGGAATCCGGCGGCGGCCATGCCCAGGCCGTCCGCACCATGGCAGCCCAGGCAGGCCATGGCGGCAGGGTTGGCCCCACCCTGGGTAAAGATCTTCTGGCCCTGGTCGGCATGGGCTGCCGGCAGGGTAAACAACAACAGGCTACTGATCAGGATTCGATCCAGTGTCATCACGGAGCTCCCTCTTCTGGTTATATGCTTAGACTTAAAAAATATAAGCCTATGGATATTAGGGCTATCCTTCCGCCACTACAACGGCGAAAAGCACCAAAAAGGGGCATTTGCATCAATGAATCGATTAATCAGCAGACCGCCAGGGGGATCTGCAGGAGCGCGGCCAATCGGCTCCTGCAACTGGGAGAGGGGAAATGCGGCTTAGCCGGAAATGCAGCGGGTTGCGGCGTTGTTCACATCGGAGAGGCGCAGCGGGAAGTTGTTCAGGCGCTCGTGCAACTTGATCGAGCTGCCGCTGGAGCGCTCGCTGATATTCATCACTGCGGCCGGGGCATCGGCCAGCTTCTGCGGGACGATCACCCGGATCGAGCTCTTGTCGCGGGTCACTTGCAACGGAGCGCGGCTGTCCTTCAACTGATCCTGTACGCAGGTCAGGTATTGCTCCGGCGATTTGCCGGAAATCACCGCCAGGGTTTCAGGGCTCTGTTCCAGCTCGGCCACACTGGCACAACCGGTCAGCGTCAACGCCAAGGCAGATACAAACCATTTCATCGAGACCCGCTCCTACAATTAAAAAAACTCAGACCGCTATTAGGCCGATTTGCTCCCTTGAATGTCAGATTTATCGCAAGGAACGTGACGAGTCCTACATTACTCCCGCGTCCTTCTGTTATCGTGCCGCTTTGCCGAAATAGCCCTTGCGGAGCTGCTACATGAAATTCGTACACCAGCGCGAACACCTTAACGAAGACGACATCGTCGTTATCGAGTGTTCCCAGCGCTGCAATATCCGCCTGATGAACGATGCCAACTTCCGCAGTTTCAAGAATGGCGGCCGCCATACTTACCACGGCGGCGCATTCGATCGTTTCCCGGCGAAGATCACGGTGCCGAGTACCGGATTCTGGAATATCACCATCGATACCGTCACGCCGCGGCCGATCTCGGTCACGCGCAAACCGACCTTCACCCACAAGATCAAGATCATCCGTCGTTCGTCGTCGCAACTGAGATAAGCCCATGACCACCACTATCAAATACGTCATCAAGTACAAGCTCGATGGCGAGCGCCGCTGGGACTTCGCTACCCTGCCCGACAACTCGCTGGAGCAGGCCCAGGCCGCCCTGCGCAAGATCCATGGTGACGACGCCGACAAAATCACCGACATCCAGGTCAGCAAGGCTCTCTGACGCCTGCGACCGCAGAAAGGAGATCACAGGCAATGAGCCAATGGCCGGACCCACGCATCCTTGATCTGTTCGCGATCGACCTGCCGATTCTCCAGGCGCCCATGGCCGGCGCCAGCGGCTCGGCCATGGCCATCGCAGTGAGCAACGCCGGCGGCCTCGGTGCCCTGCCCTGCGCCATGCTCAACGCCGAACAGATCCGCCAGGAACTGCAAGCCTTCCGCCAGGCCAGCCATGGCCCGCTCAATGTGAACTTCTTCTGCCATGCCCCACCAGCCGACGACCCGGCGCGTATCGCCCGCTGGAAAGACGCACTCAAGCCGTACTACGACGAGGTCGGTGCCGATTTCCAGGCCACGACGCCGGTGTCCAGTCGAGCGCCTTTCGATGACGCCAGTTGCGCGCTGGTCGAGGAGTACCGGCCGGAGGTGGTCAGTTTCCACTTCGGCCTGCCGGAACCGCGCCTGCTGGCCCGGGTCAAGGCCACTGGTGCCAAGGTGATATCCAGCGCTACCACGGTGGCCGAGGCGCTGTGGCTGGAACAGCATGGCTGCGACGCGATCATCGCCATGGGCTACGAGGCCGGCGGCCACCGCGGGATGTTTCTCAGCGATGACCTGAACAGCCAGGTCGGCACCTTCGCCCTGGTCCCGCAGATCAGCGATGCGGTGCGGGTGCCGGTGATTGCCGCCGGCGGCATCGGCGATGCCCGCGGTATCGCCGCAGCCTTCATGCTTGGCGCTTCGGCGGTGCAACTCGGTACCGCCTACCTGTTCTGTCCCGAAGCCAAGGTCTCTGCCGCCCACCGCCGCGCCCTGCACACCGCGCGGGAAAGCGATACGGCGCTGACCAACCTGTTCACCGGGCGCCCGGCGCGCGGCATCTACACGCGGATCATGCGCGAGCTGGGTCCGGTCAGCGACCTGGCCCCGGCGTTCCCGCTGGCCGGTGGCGCGTTGATGCCGATACGGGCGATCAGCGAACCCCAGGGCAACAGCGATTTCAGCAATTTGTGGTCCGGTCAGGCCCTGCGCCTGGGTATCGAGCGCCCGGCGGCAGAATTGACACGCAAACTGGCCGAACAGGCACTCGCACTTATTGTTCGCTAAAAACAGGACTTTCCGTATACAAGGCAATCGCTATATATTCGCCTATATAGCGATTCGCCTTCACTCATCCCTCGGAGCTGTTTCATGCGTAAGTGTGCACCTCGTCTTGCCCTGACTACCCTGTTCGCCTTCATGACCGTCAACAGCGCCTGGGCGGATGACGTCCAGGTTGCCGTCGCGGCCAACTTCACCGCGCCGATCCAGGCCATCGCCAAGGACTTCGAAAAGGATACCGGCCACAAGCTGGTCGCCGCCTTCGGTGCCACCGGCCAGTTCTACGCACAGATCAAGAACGGCGCCCCCTTCGAAGTCTTCCTCGCCGCCGACGACACCACCCCGGCCAAGCTGGAAAGCGAAGGCGACACCGTGAAAGGCTCGCGCTTCACCTACGCTGTCGGCACCCTGGCCCTGTGGTCGGCCAAGCCCGGCTACGTCGATGCCAAGGGCGAAGTGCTCAAGGCCAACCAGTTCCAGCACCTGTCCATCGCCAACCCGAAAGCCGCGCCTTACGGCCTGGCCGCCACCCAGGTGCTGGACAAGCTGAAGCTGACCGAGGCCACCAAGGGCAAGATCGTCGAAGGCCAGAACATCACCCAGGCCTTCCAGTTCGTTTCCACCGGCAATGCCGAACTGGGCTTCGTCGCCCTGTCGCAGATCTACCAGGACGGCAAGGTCACCAACGGCTCCGCCTGGATCGTCCCGGCCGAACTGCATGACCCGATTCGCCAGGACGCGGTGATCCTCAACAAAGGCAAGGACAACCCGGCCGCCAAGGCCCTGGTCGAGTACCTCAAAGGTCCTAAGGCCGCTGCGGTGATCAAGTCCTACGGCTACGAACTCTGATGCCGCTCGACGCCAGCGATTTCGGCGCAATCTGGCTGACCCTCAAGCTGGCGTCGCTGACCACCCTGTTGCTGCTGGTGGTCGGTACACCGATCGCCTGGTGGCTGGCGCGTACCCGCTCCTGGCTGCGCGGTCCGATCGGTGCGGTGGTGGCACTGCCCCTGGTGCTGCCGCCGACGGTGATCGGTTTCTACCTGCTGCTGGCCCTCGGGCCCCACGGCTTCATCGGCAAGACCACCGAAGCCCTGGGCCTGGGCACCGTGGTGTTCAGCTTCACCGGGCTGGTAATCGGCTCGGTGGTGTATTCCATGCCCTTCGTGGTGCAGCCGTTGCAGAACGCCTTCACCGCGATCGGCGATCGCCCGCTGGAAGTGGCCGCGACCCTGCGCGCCAGTCCATGGGATACCTTCTTCACCGTGGTCCTGCCCCTGGCCCGACCCGGTTTCATCACCGCCAGCATCCTCGGCTTCGCCCACACCGTCGGCGAGTTCGGCGTGGTGCTGATGATCGGCGGCAACATACCCGACAAGACCCGGGTGGTCTCGGTGCAGATCTTCGACCACGTCGAGGCCATGGAGTATGCCCAGGCGCACTGGCTGGCCGGAGCGATGCTGGTGTTCTCGTTTCTGGTGCTGCTGGCGCTGTATGGCAGCCGTCGCGGCAAATCGGCCTGGAGTTGAGCATGACCTCGCGGATCCACGCCCGGCTCAAGGTGGCCCGGGACGACTTTACCCTCGACGTCGACCTGCACCTGCCCGGTCGCGGTGTCAGCGCCCTGTTCGGCGCCTCGGGCTCGGGCAAGACTACCTGCCTGCGCTGCCTGGCAGGCCTGGAAAAGGCTGAGGATGCCTATATCGAAGTGGCCGGCACGGTCTGGCAGGATTCGGCCCGGGGCATCTTCATCCCGCCGCACCAGCGCCCGATCGGTTATGTCTTCCAGGAAGCCAGCCTGTTCAGTCACCTCTCGGTGCGCGGCAACCTGGAGTTCGGCTGGAAGCGCATCGATCCGTCGACCCGCCGCATCAACCTGCAACAGGCCTGCGAGCTGCTGGGCATCGACCACCTGCTCGAACGCAAGGCCGACACCCTGTCCGGCGGCGAACGCCAGCGGGTCGGCATCGCCCGGGCCCTGCTGACCAGTCCCAGCCTGCTGTTGATGGACGAGCCACTGGCAGCGCTGGACGCACCGCGCAAGCGTGAAATCCTGCCCTACCTGGAACGCTTGCATGACGAGCTGCAGATTCCGCTGGTCTACGTCAGCCATGCCCAGGAGGAAGTCGCGCGCCTGGCCGATCACCTGGTGCTGCTGGAACAGGGCAAGGTCCTCGCCAGCGGCCCGCTCAACCAGACCCTCGCCCGCCTTGACCTGCCGTTGGCCCAGGACGAAGAAGCCGGGGTGGTCATCGAAGGGATTACCGGCGCCTACGACGCCAGCTACCAGTTGCTCGACCTGCATCTGCCCGACAGCGAACTGCGCCTGCGCATTCCCCACGCCCCGCTGCCGGCAGGCTCGGCCCTGCGCATCAAGATCCAGGCCCGGGACATCAGCCTGAGCCTGGCCGAGGACACGTGCTCAAGCATCATCAACCGCCTGCCAGTGACCCTGCATGCCCTCGCCGAGCAAGGCAACCCGGCGCAGGTGCTGGTCAGCCTGGACGCGGCCGGGCATCCCCTGCTGGCCCGCATCACGCGCTACTCCAGCGACCAGCTCGGCCTGCAACCGGGGCAGCGCCTATGGGCGCAGATCAAGGGTGTGGCATTGCTCGGCCACAATGCCTGAAGAGTTTTCCCGAGCCGTTGCAGTAAGGGTTATTTGCTGCCGATATCGGGAATGAAACTCATTTGATCGAATCCGACAAATCCCTACAAAAAGAACGTTAACTATCGAAAGTTTCTCTTTTCACAAGAGAAATTTCCCATATGCGTTCAAGCCCCCTATGCTTGCGGGGTGGAAAATCTCGCAAGGCGAAATTCCCACCTATCCGTCGACCTCCACTCCAGAAAAAGACATCAGCAAATATTTTGCTCGGGGAATTAATTTTCAACGAATGCGTCTTTAATGAAGGGAAAGAGGGAAGCGCTTCCGGCGCCCCCATCCTCCGTGGGGCATCGCCCGCGAGGCATTTCAAGTTACCAAGGAGAAATACATGCTGATACTCACCCGCAAAGTCGGCGAAAGCATCGTCATCGACGATGACATCAAAGTCACAATTCTGGGCGTCAAAGGGATGCAAGTGAGGATTGGCATCGATGCACCGAAAGATGTCCAGGTGCACCGCGAAGAGATCTACAAACGTATTCAGGCCGGCAGCCCTGCGCCGGAGAAAGGAGAAGGCAATCATTAAGCCGCTGGCATGATTGCAGTCGCACGGATGCGCCTGTCCCTTGCCGAAATCGAATTGATCGCGATGCCGGGACTCAGTTCCCGGGCAGCGGCAACAGCTGCTGGACCATGGCAATCAGCATTTCGGTATCGAAAGGCTTGTCCAGCACCCCATCGAACAGCCCGGGATTCTCACGGCCGATACTGGCCTGTGCGCCACTCATGAGAATGATCGGCAGGGTCTTGAATTGTGGGTCGGCGCGAAGATTCCGAGCGAGTTCCTCGCCATTCATCACCGGCATCATGTAGTCGGTGATCAGCAGCTCGACCCGTGTTTTCTCCAGCATTTCCAGGGCTCTCGCCCCATTGCTGGCCTTTTCCACCTGATACCCCACATCCTCCAGGGCAAGCTCCAGGATGTCGGAGATCACATACTCGTCATCGACTACCAGGACTGTGCTCATATCGTCAGACCGCGGCCCTCAGGACCGCTCCAGTGGTTGTGCCGTGCCGGACAGCACCGCCGCCGCCTCGTTGAATGCCTTGTGCAACTCCATCCCGCCTTCGCCGAAACAGACCTCCAGCAGCGCCGGGTCGTAGCGGCTGTCGCGCACCTTGAGGATCGACAGCACGCGCTTCAGCTGCGAATTCAGTTCGACGAAGCGCATCAGCATCAGGTTGTCGACAATGCTCGACAGTTCCGGTGCCGGGGCGATGATTTCCGAACCGAACAGATCGCGCATTTCCCAGGTCGCCAGCACCGTCACGTCGCGGGCACGCAGTTCACCCATCAGCGCACGGAAGAATTCGTTGAGTCGCTCCGGGCGGGTCGCCAGACGGGTGAAGGCACCCAGGTTATCGATCACCACCCGCTTGATCCCATGCTCGGCAACCTGCCGCAGCAGGCGCGCGCCGACATCGTCGAGCAAACCCTCGGTAGTCGGTTGCCAGGCGATATGCAACGCCCCTTCGCGCTCCAGCGCAGCGAAGTCGAGCCCCAGGCTGGCGGCTTTCATGCGCAGGCGCGAGGCCGGCTCGTAGAAACCGAAATGCAGCCCGGGCGCGTCCGCCGTGGAGGCGCCAAGGAAACTCAGGCCGAGGGAGGTCTTGCCACTGCCGGAGGGCCCCATCACCAGGGTCACCGAGCCTTGCGCCAGCCCGCCCTGGAGCAGTTGGTCAAGGCAGGGCACGCCGCTGCCGACCCGGGCAAAGGTGTCGCTGCCGGGACCGGAAGGATGTCCGTAGAGGGCTTCGAGCCGCGGATAGACCTGCAGGCCGGCATCGGTGATCTCGCACTCGTGCAGCCCGGAGAGCGCCGCGCTGCCGCGGGTCTTGCGCAACTGGATACGGCGCACCGCACGCGCGCCGTGCAGGTCCTCGCCCAGCTCGATCACACCGTCGACCATGGTGTGTTCCGGGCAATCCTCCTCCAGGTGGGTGCTGGTCAGCAGCAGCAAGGTGCACCCGGCGAAGGCCGCGTGGGCCTGCAGCTCGGAGATGAACTTCTTGGTGTCGAGCACGGTTTCGGCCCGCGAGCGCGCATTGAGCAGGCCATCGACGATCAGCAAGGAAGCACCCTGCCTGGCAATCTCGCTGCGCAGCAGGCGTACCACCGCCTCCAGGCCTTCCTGTTCCAGGCTGTCGAAGGCACTGAGGAACTGGATCTGGTCGCCGATCTTCGCCGCATCGAAAAACGCCAGGGTCGACAGGTACTGGAACAGTCGCTCATGGGACTCGCTGAGCAGGGTCGCCACCAGCACGCGGCCACCGCGCTCGACATGATTGAACGCCAACTGGTTGGCCAGCACCGTCTTGCCCGAGCCGGGACGGCCCTGGACGATATAGGCAGCACCGGCGACCAGCCCGCCCTTGAGCAACTGGTCGAGGCCGGCGATGCCGGTCACTAGACGCTGGAGTTGTTCCACGGTACTTCACCCTCCCCATTGACCAGCAGCGGAATGCACAGGGTCATGCAGGTGCCCTGTCCGGGCTCGCTATCGACCCATATCCCGCCATTGCTTTGCTTGGCGAAACCATACACCTGGCTCAGGCCCAGGCCGGTGCCCTTGCCGAAAACCTTGGTGGTGAAAAACGGCTCGAAGATCCTTGGCAGCACGTCGGGATGGATGCCCTTGCCGGTGTCGCTGACACTGATCAGGGCGAAGTCGCCGAACAAGTCCTCGCGTTCGCCCTGCAATGTCCGGTTGCCTGCGCGAATGCGGATCTCGCCCCCCGCCTCCATCGCATCACGGGCATTGAGCACCAGGTTGAGCAGGACCATCTGCAACTGCCCCGCGTCCACTTCCACCGGTGCCAGGTCGTCGTCGCACAGCACATGCAGCTCGATGTTCTTCGGCAGTGCCTGGTACAGCAGGGCATGGATGGACTCGATCACCTCGGCAAGGTCGACGCGCACCACATTGAGTTCCTTGCGCCGGGCGAAGCTGAGCAGTTGCTGGGTCATCTGGCTGCCGCGCTGGCCGGCGTCGAGCACATGTTCGAGCAGGCGCCGGGTGCGTTGCGGGTCGTTGCTGTTGATCGCCAGCTTGGCCGAGTTGAGGATGATGGTCAGCAGGTTGTTGAAGTCATGGGCCATGCCGCCGGTCAACTGGCCCAGGGCTTCGAGCTTCTGTGACTGGAACAGTTGGGCGCGCATGGCATCCAGTTGCAGCGCCGCCTCGCGGCGGTCGGTGATGTCCCGGGTGATCTTCGCCAGGCCGATCACCTCGCCTTCCCGCGAACGCACCACATCCAGTGCCACCAGTGCCCAGAAGCGCGTGCCGTCCTTGCGCACGCGCCAGCCTTCATCCTGGGCGCGCCCTTTGCTCAGGGCCTGGCCGAGGAGAAAACCGGGGCGGCCCTCGACGCAATCCTGCTCGGTGAAAAACAAGGAAAAATGCCGACCGATGACCTCGTCGGCCCGATAACCCTTGATGCGCTCGGCGCCGGCGTTCCAGGACACGATGTGGCCATCGAGGTCCATCATGTAGATGGCGTAGTCCACCACGGTCTGCACGAGTTGCTCGTACAGACTGGCGTTCATGCCATGCAGGTCGACGCGTTCGGATGCATCCATTTCGGAGTCCGTTGACTGTGGTTGGAGTGTAGCTACAGCATACGCTGAGGACGACGTGAATCGACGCTTCTTCCTACAAGGAAGTTCATTATTTCAATGACTCCTTCCTACGCGGACCATAGATATGCCCCACAACCATTGCGTTGAGTCAAGGTATAGCGCGATTGTAGGGGGCGTGCCTGCGGCAATGCCGGGGAGTTGCTATAGTTCGCGCGCCCGGCGGTATCGAAGACAAGCGGTTGAGGAAAAGGATTTGGTAATCGACAAACGCATGAAACGCATCCACGACGACCTGGAAAACACCGCCGACGGCATGGAGCAACTGGCCCGCGGTCTGGCCGGTCACGCCGTCTACCTGCAAAACTCGGTGCATGCCGATGACGCCGTCGAGGTCAACGAGCGGGTCAGCGGCCTGAATGCCTCGATCGACGAACTGCGCGCGGTGGCCAGCGCCATCGAACCTCACTAAGCCGTCGACATGCTTCCGGAGCCTCAAGGTGCATTGCGCAGACCCCAGGCCCTGCGTCTCTATCGGCGGCGCGGCCAGGTCGGGCTGTTCTTCGTCGGCGGCCTGTCGGTGCTGGCCGGCATGACCGATGCCATCGGTTTTCTCGCCAGCGGCGACTTCGTCTCCTTCATGAGCGGCAACACCACGCGCCTGGCAGTGGCCGTCAGCCAGGGGCATTTCGAACTGGTACTGCGCCTGGCCCTGCTGGTGTTCACCTTCGTTATCGGCAATGCCCTGGGGGTGATGATCGCCCGCTCCAGCCGCAAACGCGCCTGGCCGCTCCTGGCCCTTACAGCACTGCTGTTGCTCAGCGCTGCGTTCTGCGGCAACTACCTGGAACTGCTCGCACTGCTCGCGGCGATCCTCGCCATGGGCATGCTCAATGCCGCAGTCGAAGAAGTGAACGGTTTGCCCATCGGCCTGACCTACGTCACCGGCGCGCTCTCGCGCTTCGGTCGCGGCCTGGGGCGCTGGTTGATGGGCGAACGCCGCGCCGGCTGGCGCATGCAACTGGTGCCCTGGAGCGGCATGCTGTTCGGCGCGGTACTCGGCGGCTGGCTGGAACACCGCCTGGGGTTCGCCGCGTTGCTGTTCAGCAGTGTGCTGGCGGCCTTGCTTGGACTGGCTTCACTGCTGATCCCGCGACGCTGGGTGCAACGCTACATGGCACGATGAACCGGGCTTTGACCATTGACTGGAATATAACGATGAGTTATAAAGCCGCCTTGCTTCGAGCAGCTTCTGAAGCTCCAGGCAAATCGCGAGTGTGGTGGAATTGGTATACACAGCAGACTTAAAATCTGTCGGCGCAAGCCTTGCGGGTTCGAGTCCCGCCACTCGCACCATCTTCTGAAAAGCGCCCTTCGAGGCGCTTTTTTCATATCTGTCAGTCGCTTACCGCCCATCCCTGAAACCAAACCGGAAATATGCGGTCATAACCTCGCCATCGACCAACCCGAGTCGATTCGAGGAAATCATCGTGTTGACCCGCCTGACCCAGTTTTCCCTGCTCGCCGCCGTCCTGCTCTCCGCCGGCTGCGTACATCACCACCATCATGATCGTGACGACGGCTGGCGCGACCGCGACCAGCGCCGCTGGCATGACGACGATCGCCGCCGTTACGACAATCGCTACGACTACCGCCGTGACGATCGCCGTTATCGCGATAACGACTGATTACCCTGACTACCTGCCTGCCCCCCTTTATTCCGAGGTCTCTCCCATGCGTCTCACACTGCCTACCCTCGCTCTAGGTTTTCTGATCTCCCAGGCCGCGCTGGCCGGTGATGGCACTACCGCCATTGGCGGCGGCCTCGGCGGCGCCTTGGGCAACGTGGTTGGCCAACAGATCGGGGGCAGCACCGGCGCCGCCATCGGTGCCGGCCTGGGTGGCGCAGCCGGTAGCGCGGTGGGCGCGAAGAAAGGCAATCGCACCGAAGCGGCGATCGGTGGCGGCCTGGGCTCGGCCGGCGGTTCGCTGCTGGGTGGCAAACTGGGGGGCTCCACCGGCTCCACCATCGGCGCCGGTCTGGGCGGTGCGGCAGGCGGCGCGGTGGGTAACCACCTGGCCGACGACAACCGCGACTCGGGCAAGCACAAACACAAGCGTCGTCATCGCCGCCACTGATGGTCAACGGGCGGGCCTCATGCCCGCCCTTTCCCGCCCCTCTGCAATATGGCCTTGCGCCATATCATCCCTGTGGTGCACACAGGCATCCTGCGGTAGCCTTGCCTGCCACAGCCCATCGGAAAGGGCCGCGCCAAAACCCACCTCAGGCAATTTCAGGACGAACAGAGAGTATGAGCCGGGTCATCAAACGCAGTTTCAGCGAACCTGAACGTCAGGGTCTGGATTGGAATGCCATCTGGCAGGATGCAGACCGCGGACTGATCAAATGCTGGGAAATCGGTCGCAAGCTTGCCGTGCAGAAGCCCGAGCTATCGAGCGCCGCCCAGGCCCATGAGCTACCGCCATTGAACTGGAAAGGTGGCACCGGCAAGCAATTGAAAAAGCGCGAGAAGTTCGGCTCCCTGCGTTACCTGGCGCAGTGGCAGGGCCTGCGTGGCGAAGACCTCGACATCGACCTGGATGCCGAAACCACCCTGGTTTGCACCAGGACGCAAATGGTAGTGACCTTTACCGGCGATACCGGCAAGTTTGCCAATCAACCAGGCGACAACGATGAGAGCGCGTGAATGAAAAAACCCGGTGGATTGCTCCACCGGGTTTCTGCTGCCTGTCCTGCTACCGATCAATCCAGCGGAACCAGGCGCTCGCGCTGGGCCGGGGTGAGGTCTTCGATCGATGCGATCTGCAAGGTGTCATTGCCAGCGGCGGCCAGTGGTTGGCCCATGTCCGCCGAAGCGACTTCAGGCAGCTTGTACATCGCACCGGTCAGCGGGTCGACGATCAGCATGCCGATCAGGCCACCGAAGAGCAGGTTGCCCCAGTACCAGCCACTCACACTGGTGTTCAACTGGATGGTCTTGTCCGGATACCCTTCCTTCTTGAAATGCAGCGTGTAGGTCTGCCCGGAGAAGTAGCCCTTGCCGGATTTCAGCGTGACCGTGCTGGGCGTATTGCCGCTGTGCACGACCTGCCCTGCCTTGTCGGTGATCTCGAACGATGCGCCCGCCGGTGCACTGTTGACCTGAACCGGATAACGAGAGTCACCCACGATGCTTGCGCATCCTTGCAGCCCTGCGATTGCGGTAATCACTGCGGTTGCAACCACTTTGCGAAACGCCATCAACTCACTCCCTATCGCCATCATTGGCCAGGCCGGATATCGGCCGGCGGCGATTGTAGAGGAGCAGTGTCACTTTGACATCACCTGCTGGATAGATTTTTCCGCACAATGCATTCGTTCGGCATATCGCGCCCATGACATTCACAACCACCTGGAAAAGGACTGCACATGAACAGGAAACGACAGGAAGAAATCAGCAAATTCCTCAGCTACGTACTGCGCCATGAGCCGCAGGCGATCGGTATCCAACTGGATAGCCAGGGCTGGGTCGATATCAACACGTTGATCGAGGGAGCTGCCGGACATGGCCGCACCCTGCTGCGGGATGAGGTACTGGCCGTGGTTGCGAGCAACGACAAGCAACGCTTCGCGGTGTCCGCCGACGGCTGCCGCATTCGCGCCAACCAGGGTCACTCGACCCGCAGCGTGGCGATCGAGCATGTGCGCAAGGAGCCGCCGGCGCGGCTCTACCACGGTACTGCCAGCCGTTTTCTCGACTCGATCCGCAGGGACGGCCTGATCGCCGGGTCACGCCACCATGTGCACCTCTCCCAGCAACGGCAGACCGCGATCGAGGTGGGCCGCCGCTATGGCAGCCCGGTGGTGCTGGAGGTCGACGCGGCAAAGATGCACGAGCAGGGTTTCAGCTTCTTCCAGGCGGACAACGGGGTATGGCTGACCGAGCGAGTGCCGGTGGCGTTTCTGCTGGAGTAGACGGGATCGGAGCGGGCCGGGCTCCAGCGCCGCCGATTCAGCAAAATTTGGCATTTGTCAACTGTCATTCCTGTCAGTTGTGCCAATTTTCGTGCTGCTTAGACTGGAAACCACACCCCGCAATGATCACTCAAAAGGAGCTCTTGATCATGAATACAATCCAACCTCTGGCTCGCGCCGAACAGATCCGCAATGGCGACTTCTCCCAGGGCGGTATCAACTGGCAGGTCTACGGCAACGTCAATTTCGACGAAGCGCGCTGCAATATCAGCCCTGAGGGCAGTGCAAACCAGGTCCTCGACAGCATCCCGGCCGGCTACTACGAACTGTCCTTCCGCGCGGCCGTGGTCACCGCCGGCTCGCCGCCTGCCCGTGTGCGCCTGCGCCACGACAGCGCCAACACCATCGTCGACGTCTTCGGTTCCACCCCGCAGACCTACACCGCCCGAATCAACCTGCCAACCGGCGCCAACTTGTCGGAAATCTATCTCGAGGCGTTCGGTGCCTCGGCCTGGTTCGATGACATCTCCCTCGACCTGGTGCCGCAGTCTGCCGAGCTGATCCAGAACGGCGACTTCTCCGAAGGCAGGGCTCACTGGGACATCGGCGCCAACTTCGAGCAGCAGACCTGCAAACTGGGTGTCGACCAGGTCACCCAGACCGTGCCGGTCCCGACCATCGGCTACTACCAGCTCACCGCCCGCGCCCGTGCTGGCGCCGGCTCCATGGGCCGCCTGCAGATCCGTGGCCTTCCGGTTGGCGAGAGCCACTACAAGCCGATCAGCAGCAGTGAATGGACCGAGTACGTCATCGATATCGGCGCCGTCATGGGCGAAACCCACTTCATGGTGGAGCTGGGCCGCATTACCAATGACGACGTGGAGTTCGACGATGTGTCCCTGCGCCTGGTCGCAAGTGTAAACAAGTAACGTTGCTTGCAGCCCCGCCCCCTGTGGGCGGGGTTCGCGGATCTCCACCAGGTCCGCAATGCCCCCTGCTCGATACCCCACACATTGACTCAACCATTCGTCTGACCCAAGCTTGGCCCTTTTCCGTAAGCCATCGATCCGAATTACGCATGCCCAGACCGCGTATCTACCTGTTTGCCGGCCTCGCCTTGCTACTACTGCTAACGGTGCTGTACAGCCTGTTGCCGCAAAAGGACTCCCCTGCACCCGATCCGCGACTCCAGCACTCCTACAGCAAGGCCCTGGCCCAGGCCCACAACGGCCTGCCTGGCGCCGCCCGGGTGCTGTACCAACAACTGGGCCGCGAGGACCTGTCGGCGATCCGCCGCGCCAGCCTGTATGCCGAGCTGCCCAACTACCCTTCGCCACAGGCGCTGAAACTGGCCAGCAAGGATCTGCACGACAGCGATGCCCTGGTCCGCCGCGCTGCTCTCGAAGCCATTGCCGCGATGGTGCCGGCCAACCAGCGCAGCCTGTTGCTCGGGCCGTTGCTCGACGATGAGGAAGACAGCGTGCGCTTCGCCACCGTCGACGCGCTGATGGGGTTGAGTCCGGATGACGTCGGGCTGTATTTCGCACCGCTGCAAAGCGTCCTCGATCAGTATCAGCTGGCCTTGCAAACCCGTAGCGACGACGTCCAGGACCAGGTACACCTGGCCCGCCTGTACCTGCAGGAGCGGGATTTCAAGGGCGCCAGCAGTGCCCTGGAGCAGGCCCTGAAGCTGGAGCCGGAAAACCTCGAAGCCCTGGCCACCCAGGTGCGCCTGCTGGATAGCCAGGGCCAGACCGATGGCTCCCGTGCGGTGCTGGCCGACGCCCTGCAGCGCCATCCCGACTCAGCGTTCCTGCAGTACGAACTGGGCCAATGGCTGCTGCGTCACCAACAGGATGAATATGCCCTGCTGGCCTTCTCCCGTGCGCTGGAGCTGGAGCCGGACAATGGCGACTACCGCTACACCCTGGCCGTCAGCCTGCACAGCCTCGACCAGTTGCAGGTGGCACAAAAGCAGCTGGAAACCCTGCTCACCCGCCAGCCGGCAAACCGCAAGGCACGGGTGCTGCTGATCGAGTACTGGAAAGAGAGCGGCCAGTTGCAGAACGTACAGATTCTGCTCGCCCAACTGGAGCAGCAAAACCCCGACGATCCGCTGGTCCAGCAGGGCCTTTGAGCCTTCCGGCCGCCTTCTTGCAATCCGGTTGAACCGCGTCTTTCACGGCGTGGTCCAGAGAGAGTGCCCCCGCGCAGGCAAAACGCTGCGCGGGGTGCTTTCCAAGGAGATCGACCGTGAATCATTCGTCAGCCAACAGCGAGCGTGCGCTGGTCCTGGCACCACCTGCGATCAGTGGCCAGGCCTTGGGCCTGCTCGATCAGGCCGGCCTCAGCGCCCTGGCCACGCACAGCCTGGAGGAACTGGCCGGCGCCCTGGATAGTGGCGCCGGGCTGGCGATCATCGCCCAGACCTGTCTGGACGGCTTCGGCACCTCGCAGTTCAAGCATTATCTGGGCAGCCAGCCGCAGTGGTCGGACCTGCCGGTGGTGGTGCTCGGCGACGCCGAGCAGTCCCTCAGCCACAGCCCCGAGCTATGCCTGGCTCTGGGCAACCTGTTCATCCTGCCCTGCCCCTTTCCCGACCAGGACCTGCTCAACCTGACCAACTCCTCGCTGCGCGCCCGCCGCCGCCAATACCAAAGCTGCCAGCAAGGCCTGGACCTGGCCGAGCTGCAGCGCCAGACCGAGGAGCAACTGCGGCAGTTGCGCGAGGAAGAACAACGCCTGCGCCAGGACCAGAAAATGGAAGCCATCGGGCAACTGGCCGGTGGCGTGGCCCATGACTTCAACAACCTGCTGACCGGCATCGGCGGCAGCCTGGAACTGATCCGCCAGCGCCTGAGCCAGCAGCGCTTCAACGAAATTCCCAAACTGGTGGACATGGGCGTCAGCGCGGTGCAGCGCGCGGCCAGTATCACCCATCGCTTGCTGGCCTTTTCCAGCCGCCAGTCACTGGACGACCGCCCGGTGCAACTGGCCGCCCTGCTGGAGCGCAAGCGCTTGAACGACCTGCTTGGCCCGGGGGTGCGAGTGCAGGTGCGCATCGACGAACACCTGTGGCCCGCCAGAGCCGACGCCCGGCAATTGCAGGAGGCCCTCGACAATCTGCTGGTCAATGCCCGGGATGCCTTGCCCGCAGGCGGCGAAGTGCGCATCGAGGCGAGCAATCGCCATCTGCCCCGCCCCTTGCCCGAAGCCCATCCGCTGAGCGGCACCGATTTCGTCCGCATCAGCGTCAGCGACAACGGCTGTGGTATGCCGCAAAGCACTCTGGAACGCGCCTTCGATCCGTTCTTCACCACCAAGAGCATCGGCCAGGGCACCGGCCTTGGTCTGTCCATGGTGTACGGCTTCAGTCGCCAGTCCCACGGACATGTCAGCCTGCACAGCCGGGTCGGCCATGGCACCGAAGTGGAGCTGCTGCTGCCGCGCCACCCTCCCGAGGCCCCAGGCCCAGCACCAGCGCCGAGGAGAAAGAACCCGGCCAGCCAGGAGCGGCGCATCCTGATCGTGGAATCGGACAGCACCGTGCGCCAGCTGGTCCGCGACAACCTGACCGAACAAGGCCTGCACTGCCAGGCCGTGGCCGACGCCGAGCTGGCCCTGACCCTGCTGCGTGCCGAGCGCTCCTACGACCTGCTGATCTGCAACATCGGCCTGCCCGGCATGGGCGGCCGGCAACTGGCAGAAATCGCCCGCAAACTGCATGACGACCTGCGCGTGCTGTTCATCACCGGCTACGCGGAAAATGCCTCCGCCCACCTCGGACGTCTCGATCCGCATATACAGGTGCTGAACAAGCCGTTCAGTTTCGCCACCCTGAAGGACAAGGTGGCGCAGATGCTGGCCGACGAGGGCCGGCCATGACCCAGGCGCAACGGCCCTTGAGCCTGGCAGAGGTAGCGCCGGTCAGCGTCCTGCGGGTACTGACGGTGAACGTGCACAAGGGCTTCAGCCCGCTGAACCGCCGCTATGTGTTGCCGGAGCTGCGCGAGGCCGTGCGTGCCCATCACGCCGACGTGGTGTTTCTCCAGGAAGTGCTGGGCAGCCACAGCCGCCATGGCGAACGCTATCCAGGCTGGTCGCCGCTGCCGCAATACGAGTTTCTCGCCGACAGCCTGTGGCCGATGTTCGCCTACGGGCGCAACGCGGTGTATCCCGACGGCGAGCACGGCAATGCCCTGCTGTCGAAGTTTCCCATCCTCGAACACCACAACTTCGATGTCAGCGTGCACGGCAGCGAGCAGCGTGGCCTGTTGCATTCGGTGCTGGCCCTGCCCGGCGAGCGCCGGGTGCACACCATCTGCGTGCACCTGGGCCTGGACGAACGCCAGCGCACCCAGCAACTGCACCTGCTCTGCGGCCTGCTCGATACCCTGCCGGAACAGGCGCCGGTGGTGATCGCCGGCGACTTCAACGACTGGCGCCAGCGCGCCGACAGCCTGCTCGCCAGCCGCGGCCTGCACGAGGTCTTCACCCAGGCCTTCGGCGCTCCCGCCCGCAGCTTTCCGGCGCGCTGGCCCTTGTTGCGCCTGGACCGCATCTACCTGCGCAACGCCCGGGCCCGAGCGCCCCGGGTGATGTCGCGCAAACCCTGGTCGCATCTGTCCGACCACCTGCCACTCTGTGTCGAGGTACTGCTATGAACACCGAATGGCGCGAAGAAAACGAAGTGCAACTGTTGATCAACGGCGAGGGCTACTACCCGCCGGCGTTCGAGGCCATCCGCCAGGCCCGGGAAGAAGTGCTGCTGGAAACATTCATCATTTACGAGGACAAGGTCGGCCTCGAACTGCAGCAGGTCTTGATCGAAGCCGCCCGCCGCGGCGTGCGCGTGCAGGTGCTGGTGGACGGCTACGGCACTGCCGGGCTGAGCCAGGAATACCTGCAGGCGCTGTTCGATGCCGGCGTACGCTTGCAGGCCTTCGATCCCAGTCCGATGCGCCTGGGCATGCGCACCAACCTGTTCCGGCGCCTGCACCGCAAGATCCTGGTGGTCGACGGCACCCTAGGTTTCATCGGCGGGATCAACTACTGTGCCGACCACCTGGGCGATTTCGGCCCCTTGGCCAAGCAGGACTATGCCGTGCAGGTGCGCGGGCCGATCGTCGACGACCTGCGCAAGGCCAGCCTGAAGCTGCTCGACAGCCAGGCCCGGCTTGGCCGACGCAGCCGCTCCTGGTGGCGACGAGCGCCGGTGCTGGAGGCCGACAGCGAGCAGGCACGCATGCGTCTGTTCATCCGCGACAACGACGAGCACCCCACGGATATCGAACGCCAGTACCTGCGCGCCATCGTCAGCGCCCATGAACGCATCCTCATCGCCAATGCCTACTTCTTCCCCGGCTATCGCTTGCTGCGGGCCCTGCGCAATGCAGCGCGACGAGGCGTCGAGGTCACGCTGATCCTCCAGGGCATGCCGGACATGCCGTGGGTGCGCCTGTGCTCGCGGCTGCTGTACAACTACCTGCTGCGCGATGGCGTACGGATCCACGAGTACTGCGAACGTCCGCTGCACGGCAAGGTAGCGCTGGTGGACCGGGAATGGAGCACCGTCGGTTCGAGCAACCTCGACCCGTTGAGCCTGTCGCTGAACCTGGAGGCCAACCTGGTGATCCGCGACGAAGCCTTCAACCAGCGCCTGTACGAGCACCTGAACGAACTGCGCCAGCAGCGCTGCAAGAGCGTGACCCTGCAACGGGTGCTGCGCGGGTACTGGTGGCGGGCGCCGCTGATCTTCCTGACGTTCCACTTCACCCGCTTCTTCCCGGCGCTGTTTGCCGGACTGCCGACGCACAAGCCGCGGGTCAAGCCGATGTACCAGCCGGAGGACGTCGTCCAGGAGCGCCTGTCATGAAGTCCACGCTCTGGAGACGGGCGCGACAGGGCCTGACCATCCTGTTCTTCATCCTGGTTCCGGTGCTGCTGTTCATGCTGCTGCGCAATCAGGACTGGGGCGAGGTACGCCAGGCCCTGACCTCCTATCGGAGCAGCGTGCTGCTGGTCGCCCTGGCCGTGGTGGCATGCAGCTTCGCCCTGTTCAGCAGCTACGACCTGCTCGGCCGACGTTATACGGGGCATGACTTGCCGGCGCGACGGGTATTGCCGCTGGCGTTCGTCTGCTATGCCTTCAATCTCAACCTGAGCGCCTGGGTCGGCGGTGTCGCCCTGCGCTTTCGCCTGTACTCGCGCCTGGGACTGGAGACGGCGACCATCACCCGCATCCTCGGCTTCGGCCTGGTGACCAACTGGCTGGGCTACCTGCTGGTGGCCGGCAGCCTGTTCGCCCTGGGCTTCCCGGCGCTGCCGGCCGGGCTGGAAATCGGCACCCTCGGCCTGCGCCTGATCGGCATGGCCATGCTCGCGGTGGCCATCGCCTACCTGCTGGCCTGTGGTTTCTCCAGGCGGCGGGAGTGGCAGGTCCGTGGCCAGCGCATCAGCCTGCCGTCCTGGCGGTTGGCGGCGTTGCAGGGACTGATGGGCGCCGGCAACTGGTGCCTGATGGGCCTGGTGATCTTTACCCTGCTGCCGGACAAAGCCGGTTACCCGACCATCCTGGCAATCCTGCTGATCAGCAGTATCGCCGGGGTCATCACCCATATCCCGGCGGGGCTTGGGGTGCTGGAAAGCGTATTCATCACCCTGCTGCAAGGGCAATACAGCCAGGGCACCCTGCTGGCGGCACTGATCGGCTACCGTGCGCTGTACTTTCTTCTGCCGCTGCTGCTCGCCTGCGTCACTTACCTGGTGCTGGAACGCGTTGCCGCCCGTCAGCGCAGCCGTGCATCGGCCTCGGCAGCCGGGGAAAGGGCCGGCTGAAGCATGCTGCTGACCTTGTGTACCAGGGCATCGAAGCCGAACGGCTTGGTCAGCAGTTCCAGCCCGGGTTCGAGCGCACCGCTGCTGCTGATCGACTCCTGGGTAAACCCGGTAATGAACAGGATCGGCTGCTGCGGCGAACGTGCGCGCAGGGTCCTGGCCACTTCGATACCACTGATGCCGCCGGGCAGCCCGATGTCGGTGACCACCAGGCCGATCGGCCCGGCGCTGTCGTACAAGGCCAGGCCGCTGGTGGCGTCCTCCGCTTCCAGCACCTCCAGCCCATGGTCTTGCAGGGCTTCGCGAATCAGCATGCGCAGTACCGGCTCGTCGTCGATCAGCAGGACCCGCTCGTTGCGCAGGCGGATCGGCATCGCTGCCGGTACCTCCAGCGGTTGCGGCAGCGGCAGCGCCGGCCCGATGAAGCGTGGCAGGAGCAATTCGACACAGGTGCCGCGGCCTTCCTCGGAATTGATACGGATGCTGCCGCCGGACTGGCGGACAAAGCCGTAGACCATGGACAAGCCGAGCCCGGTCCCCTGCCCCGCAGGCTTGGTGGTGAAAAACGGATCGAAGGCACGGGCCAAAACCTCCCGCGACATGCCGCCGCCGTTATCCTCGACCCGCAGGCAACAGTAATCCCCGGCTGGCAGGTCGCTGCCGGGCAGGCTGCCGTGATGACGCTCGTTGCAGGTGCTGATCTTCACCCGCCCACGCCGACGGACCGCTTCACGAGCGTTGGCGCACAGGTTGATCAGGGCATTCTCCATCTGACTGATATCCACTTCCACCAGCCAGGGCCGTGGGTCCACCTGCCATTGCAATTCGATGTCGGGGCCGATTGCCTGGTGGATCAACGGCTCGATGCCAGCGAGCAGGTCGTTGAGGTCCGCCGGCCGCGGCGACAAGGGCTGGCGCCGGGCAAAGGCGAGCAGGCGGTGAGTCAGTTCGGCGGCGCGGTCGGATGCCTCGCGCGCCGCGTGCAGGTACTTGTCGAGATTCTCGGTACGGCCTTGGGCCAGGCGTCGTTCGAGCATTTCCAGACTGGCACTGATCCCGGCCAGGAGATTGTTGAAGTCGTGGGCCATGCCGCCAGTCAACTGGCCGACGGCTTCCATCTTCTGCCCATGGCGCAGCAGTTCCTCGGCCTGGCGCAGGGCTTCCTCGCGCTCACGCTCCTGGCTGACGTCATGGCCCAGCAGGGTGTTGAAATCCGAACCGGGCATGGCGCTCAGGCTGAAGCGCCGGTAATGCCCGTCGACATGCCGCAGGCGCCCTTCGCCATCGGGCTGGGCGCCGTCGAGGATGCGCTGGATCTCGGCATGGTCCTCGGGGTGCAGGAGATCCAGCAACGACGCGCCATGCAGGTGATCGTCCCAGCCGAGCAGGTGGCGGCAGGCCGGGTTGAATGTGCGCAAGCGCAGATCGTCCTGGACCACCGCCATCAGGTCGCTGGACTGCTCCCAAAGGTGGTTGTGGTCAGCCGTGCGCTCCTGCACCTGGCGCTCGAAGGAGCAGGCCAGCTCGCGCCACTGCCGCTCCGCCTCGACGTTGCTGGTGGTTTCCAGCACCGTGTCGAGAAAGCCCGCGACCTTGCCGCTTTCGTCGCGCACGGGGCTGACGGAGAAGGTGAAATAGACCTGTTCGAGAACACCGTTGCGGCTGGTCACCAGAGGGAAATTCTCGAGGAACACCGCCTCTCCCTCCATGACCCGGAACACCAGGTCGCCCACCTCGCCCCAGATATCGCTCCATACCTCATGGAAGGGGCGTCCCAGCGGATTGGGTTTGGTGCCGAGGATGGGCACGAAGGCATCGTTGTACAGGGTCACCATGTCGCTACCCCAGACCAGGCAACTGGGGAAGCGCGAGGCGAGCATCAGGTCCACGGCGATGCGCAAGGAGTTGGGCCAGCAATGCAAGGGCCCGAGGGAGGTCCGGCTCCAGTCGAACTGGCGAACCGCTTCGCTCATGCCGCGTAGCTGGACCGGGCGGGGTGCGAGATGAATGATGTGCATCGCTGGGCTTCCTTGACCACCGTCAGTGATCGGACTCCTGTCCTATGTCTTCGTTCCATAGCGCCGGGCGCTCGCGGATGAAGGCGCTCATCAGCTCGATGCATTGCGCGTCCTGCAGCACCGTGACCCGCACCCCGCGTTCGCGCAGCAGGGCCTCTTCGCCCATGAACGTGTGGTTTTCGCCGACCACCACCTCGCGGATCCCGTACAACAGGATCGCTCCGCTGCACATCGCGCAGGGCGAAAGGGTGGTGTACAGGGTGGCGTCGGCGTAGATCCGCGCATCCTGGCGCCCGGCGTTCTCGAACGCGTCCATCTCGCCGTGCAGGACCACGCTGCCCTGCTGCACCCGCCGGTTATGCCCGCGGCCGATGATACGTCCCGCGTGCACGATCACCGAGCCGATGGGAATGCCGCCCTCTTCCAGGCCCAGGCGGGCCTCGTCGATGGCGGCCTGCATGAACTGCGACTGCTGCTGGGCATCGACCATATGACTCTCCTTTTCACCATTGCGGACATCATTTCAAAACGCTAGCACATAGCCATGAACCGTGGCGGGCTTTTCCCGGCGTACTATGCTGTACAGGTTCGAAATTTCCCTTCCAGCCCCTGACTTCCGCCAAGGATCACCGCAATGAGCCAGAAAGTTCTCGTGGTGCTGACCAATACGGCCAAATACCCCACCCTCAAGCGCGCCACTGGCCTCTGGCTAGGGGAAGCCGTGCATTTTGCCGATGTCCTGCAGCAGGCCGGTTATCAGGTCGATTACCTCAGCCCCGGCGGCGGCTACGTCCCCATCGACCCCCACAGCCTGAACATGGCCCAGGACATCGACTGGCAGTGGTACAACGACAAGGCCTTCATGAACCGCCTTGGCAGCAGCCTGGCACCGGGCCAGGTCCGCGCCCGCGACTACCGGGCGATCTACTACGCCGGCGGGCACGGCGTGCTCTGGGACTTCCCGGACAACCACGACCTGCAGGAGATCGCCCGGCAGATCTGGGAAAACGGCGGCGTGGTGGCCTCGGTCTGCCATGGTGCGGTGGGGCTGCTCAACATCAAGCTCAGTGACAACTCGCTGCTGCTGCGCGATCGCGAAGTGACCGGCTTTTCCAATATCGAGGAGCAACTGGCCGAGCTGGACAAGGTGGTGCCGTTCCTCACCGAAACCGAATTGGCTGCACGTGGTGGTCTCTATCGCAAGGCCGAGGACCCCTGGGAGGCATTCGCCCTTGCCGACCAGAAGGAAGGACGCCTGATCACCGGACAGAACCCGGCGTCAGGTGCAGCGGTCGGGCATCTGGTGGTGGCGGCATTGCAAGGTGGGAAGGCCGCTCCAGCCCGCTGACGAAGCGAACAATCCGACACGCTCTGCCAGCAGCTCTTACAAAGAGCGGCTATAGCGCTCACTTATGCTGATCGGCTTCGGTCCGGCCCTCTTCGCGCGGATCCTGCCTTTCGCACATAGGTGAAAAATGCCCTCTCGTACTTCTCATTCCGGCCACGCGTTGCTCACCCTGCTGACCTTGTTGTTGATTGGCCTGGCCCCGGTGGCCTTCGGCCTGCTGGTAATGGCCTGGCAGGTAAACAAGCAGCTCGACGAGTCCGCCAGCCTTTCCCTGCGCGAAGCCCGGGTGGGCGTCGACAGCCTGATCGATTCGCTGCACAACGCCAGCAACAAGGTGCTCAACCTCGCCGAGTACGCCTGCGACAGGGCCCTGCCCGCCTTGCACAGCGAGGTGGTGAGCAATCCGGACCTGCGCTCCCTGACCCTGGTTCGGGAAAACCGCGCCTATTGCAGTACGTTGCGTGGAGAGTCGGGGCTGCTGGTCGACCCCGGCGACTACTTCAACCACCGCCTGCGCCTGGAAGCCGGTAACGACAACACCCCGGACTCGGCGATCCTCTACTACCGCCTGCAGGAATTTCCCTACGGCGTACTGGCAGTCGCCGACGGCGAGATCCTGCAGCGGGTACTGCGGGGCACGCGTCAACCCGAGAGCGTGAAATTGCAGTTCGGTCCGGCGCTGATCGGCGCGGTTGGCGAGGTCGAGGACAGCCTCTCGGCGCTGGAGTCGGAGATCTACATGAGCCAGGTCTCGCCGATCTATGGCTACACCCTGCACATCCTCTACCCGCCGGGTCATGCTGCCCGGCAACTGCTGGACAACAGCCAGGTGATAGCGCCTTCGCTTTTGCTGGTAGGGATCATGACGGCAGCAGGCAGCTACTGGGCGATGAATCGGCGCCGGCGCGGTTTGCGCCACCCTGCCTGAAACAAGGCGCAAAAAACGACGCGGACCTTGTGGAAGAGGGTTTACCCGCTCCCACAAGGTCCGCGTCGCATTTGCAATCACGCCGTCCATAAAGACCGGCGCGGTGCCTGGCTCACTCGGTACTCAGAACCCCACGGCGCACCTGGTCACGCTCGATCGACTCGAACAGCGCCTTGAAGTTGCCCTCGCCGAAGCCATCGTCGCCCTTGCGCTGGATGAACTCGAAGAACACCGGACCCATCAGGGTCTCGGAGAAGATCTGCAGCAGCAGGCGCTTGTCGTCCGGGTTGGACGAGCCATCCAGGAGGATGCCGCGGGATTGCAGCTCGGCGGTTGGCTCGCCATGGGCCGGCAGGCGGCCTTCGAGCATTTCGTAGTAGGTCTCCGGCGGCGCGGTCATGAAGCGCATGCCGAGCTTCTTCAGGGCGTCCCAGCTCTTGAGCAGGTCGTCGGTGAGGAAGGCCACGTGCTGGATGCCTTCGCCGTTGAACTGCATCAGGAACTCTTCGATCTGCCCGGCGCCTTTGGACGACTCCTCGTTCAGCGGAATGCGGATCATGCCGTCCGGCGCGGTCATGGCCTTGGAGGTCAGGCCGGTGTACTCGCCCTTGATGTCGAAGTAGCGGATCTCGCGGAAGTTGAACAGCTTCTCGTAGAACCCGGCCCAGTAGGTCATGCGCCCGCGATACACGTTGTGGGTCAGGTGGTCGATGATCTTCAGGCCGGCACCGGCCGGATGGCGATCCACGCCTTCGATCCAGTTGAAATCGATGTCGTAGATCGAGCTGCCTTCCTCGAAGCGGTCGATCAGGTACAGCGGCGCGCCACCGATACCCTTGATCGCCGGCAGGCGCAGTTCCATCGGCCCGGTTTCGATTTCCACCGGCTGCGCACCCAGCTCCAGGGCGCGGGCGTAGGCTTCGTGGGAGTTGCGTACCCGGAACGCCATGCCACAGACGGATGGCCCGTGCTCGGCGGCAAAGTAGGAGGCGACGCTTTTCGGCTCGTTGTTCAGGATCAGGTTGATCCCGCCCTGGCGATACAGGTGGACGTTCTTGGAACGGTGGGTGGCGACCTTGGTGAAGCCCATGATCTCGAAGATCGGTTCCAGGGTGCCCGGGGTCGGCGAGGCAAACTCGATGAATTCAAAGCCCATCAGGCCCATCGGGTTGTCGAAGAGATCTGCCATGTTCGTATTCCTCATCATCTGAACGGTTGAATAACGGTCTTTACTATTCGGCGGTCGATGCGAGTGAACGTGGTGGCGCGCAGGAGATGCCCCGGGTGCTGCGGGCAAGGTAGTCACCAAGAATCAGTTTGAATCCATGACACTTCATATAGGACCCATTTCCGGCGGGCTTGATTCCCCATGGAGTGGAGAACCTTATTGTTGTATGCGTAACGCGATTCTACAGAGCGTAAATCGTTTTGTCGCGCATTCGTTTCAACGACCTGCAACTACCATGATAGGCCCTCGCATTTGCCCGCTATGCTGTTGCAACAGCGTCTGGATGGATCCGCTCCCATGCCCTTGCACAAACCCCGCTATCGCGCTCGTCTGCTGCCCTGGCTGGTAGGTGTGCTGCCCGTGCTCGGCGGCGTGGCCATCATGCATGTGCAAGCCGAGCGGGAATTGCAGGCTCGCTCCCTCAACAGCGCCCTGCAAGCGCTCAGCCACCTGGAAGGCGTACTGGATAACGTCGCCGAGGCCGCCCGCAGCCTGCTGCCCCTGGCCGGCAAGCCCTGCGCCGAGGTGGAACTGGCCCTGCGCGAGCAGGTCACCCGGCGTTCCTTCGTGCGCTCCACCAACCTGACCCTGAACGACGAGATCTACTGCACCTCGCTGTTCGGCGAATTCCGTGAAAAGGTCGACCCGGCCGACTACACCGCCGGCAGCCTGTGGCTGATGAACGGCAACTCGGTCACCCCCGGCCATCCCTTGCTGGTCTATCGCCTGAGCGAGGGCGCCAAGGGCGCGATCGCCACCCTTGACGGCGATCACCTGAGCAGCGCCCTCGAACTGATCGCCCCGGATATCGACCTGCGCCTGCAAGTCGGCAATCACTGGATAGACAAGCACGGCCAGGTCCGCGACGGTGCGTTGCCCGGCTACCCGGTCGCCGCCCAGCGCGTGGACTCCCGACGCTACGCGTTTTCCCTCTACAGCGGTTTCGCAAGCGGCCAGGCCTGGCGCCTGATGCGCAGCGAATACCCGGCCCTGTTCGGTCTGCTGCTGTTTCTCGGCGCCTGTGCCGGGACCGCCTGCTACTGGCAACTGCGCCGCGCCTCGTCGCCCCGGGCCGAGTTGCAACGAGCGCTGGACGCCGACGAGTTCGTGCCGTATTTCCAGCCGGTGGTGCGCCGCATCGACTACCGCTGGTCCGGCGCCGAGGTGCTGATGCGCTGGCACCACCCGCGGGAGGGCCTGGTGCGCCCGGACCTGTTCATCCCCTATGCCGAACATAGCGGGCAGATCGTCCCGATGACCCGCCGGATCATGGAAAGGCTGGTCCGCGACCTGGCCCCCCACGCCGACCTGTTCGAGGACGGTTTTCACCTGGCAATCAACATCACCGCCGCCCACTGCCAGGACATGAGCCTGTGCGACGACTGCCAGATGCTGCTCGACGCCTTCCCGCCAGGCCGCCTGCAACTGACCCTGGAACTGACCGAACGCACCCCGATCATCCCCGGCCCCATCACCGACCAGCTGTTCGCCCGCCTGCGCGAGATGGGCGTACTGCTGGCCCTGGATGACTTCGGCACCGGCCAGTCCAGCCTCAGCTACCTGCGCCACTTCAATATCGACTACCTGAAGATCGACCAAAGCTTCGTCGCCATGATCGGCGTCGATGCGCTGTCCCTGCATATCCTCGACAGCATCATCGAGCTGTCGGCCAAGCTCGGCCTGGGCATGGTCGCCGAGGGCGTGGAAACCGCGGAGCAGCGCGACTATCTGGCGCGCTTCGAAGTCGACTACCAGCAGGGCTACCTGTTCGGCCGACCGATGCCGCTGAACGACTTCCTCAAGGCCCTCGCCGAACAACCGCGAGGCACGGCGGTTGCCCAACCGACGCCGGCCCTGAGATCATGAGCGGCCAATCCTTCCCCCCGTTTTACTGTTGTTCGAGGCCCCCTTGTCCAGAGGCATTGCTTTATCGGTGATGGCATCCTGCCTGTTCGCCGTGATGTACTACTACACCTCCCTCCTCGCCCCGCTCGATGGCGAAGAAATCTTCGGCTGGCGCATGCTCCTCACCCTGCCCTGCGCCACCCTGTTCATGGTGATCACCCGCGACTGGTCACTGGTAACCGGCCTGCTGCAGCGAGTCCGCCAGACACCCGCGCTGTTTCTCGGCCTGTGCGCCACCTCGGCGCTGGTCGGCGTGCAGCTCTGGCTGTTTCTCTGGGCGCCGCTGCAAGGCCGCAGCCTGGAGGTTTCCCTGGGTTACTTCCTGCTGCCCCTGACCATGGTGCTGACCGGTCGCCTGGTCTATGGCGAACGTCTCTCGCGCCTGCAGAAACTGGCGGTCGTCCTGGCTGCCACTGGCGTCGGCCACGAGCTGTACCAGCACGGCAGCTTCGCCTGGGAAGTGCTGGTGGTCGCCGGCGGATATCCGATCTATTTCATCCTGCGCAAGCGCTTGCGCACCGATCATCTGGGCGGCCTGTGGACCGACATGCTGCTGATGTCGCCAGTGGCGCTGTACTTCGTGATCAGCGGGCCGCTGAACGCCAATGACCTGGCCGCGCACCCAGGGCTCTACGGGCTGATTCCCCTGCTGGGGGCAATCAGCGCGCTGGCTTTGATCAGTTATGTGTTAGCGAGCCGGATGCTGGCGTTCAGCCTGTTCGGCCTGCTCAGCTATGTGGAACCGGTGCTGTTGGTGATGGTGGCACTGATCCTCGGCGAGAGCATCGCCGAGGATCAGTGGCTAACCTACCTGCCGATCTGGCTGGCGGTGGTGGTGCTGGTGCTGGAAGGCGTCAGGCACCTGCTACGTCAGCGTCGACCGGCTGTTTGAGGCGGACCTGGCGCACGCGCCGTTCTTCCACCTCGACCACGGTCATCGACCAACCCTCCCAATCCAGCTGGTCGCCCACCATCGGCAGGCGATCCAGCAGGCTCATCACCAGCCCGGCAAGGGTCTGGTAATCATCGGTCGGCCTGGCGGCGAAGCCGGTCTGCGCCTGGATCTGGCGCAGGTTCAGCGCGCCGCTGACCAGGTAGCCGTCGGACTCGACGACGATGCCCGGCCCCTCCACCTCGCTGGCGTCGGGCAGTTCACCGGCGATCGACTCAAGGATGTCGGTCATGGTCAGCACGCCGGTGAAATCACCGAACTCGTTGACCACGAAGGCGATGTGGGTCGACTCGCTGCGCATCTGCTCCAGGGCGTTGAGGATGCTGAAGCTCTCCAGCAGGTTCAGCGGCGCGCGCATCAGTTGCTCCAGGTCCGGCTCGCCACCGGCCAGCAGCTCCTTGAGCAGTTCCTTCTTGTGCACGTAGCCCAGCGGCTCCTCGATACGACCGTCGCGAATCAGCGGCAGCCGCGAGTAGGAGGAATTCACCAGCGCCTCGCGAATCGCCTCGGGCGACTGTGCCAGATCGATGGCATCGACCTCGGCGCGCACCGTCATCACCGTCCGGATCGGCCGCTCGGCCAGGTTCAGCACACCGCTGATCATCACCCGTTCGCGGCGGTCAAAGAGCACCTGCTCCTCGCCGTCGCCCACCAGGTCGGCGATCTCCTCGCCCACCTCGTCAGCTTCCACCCGACGTCCGCCGAGCAGACGCAACACCGCATGGGCGGTGCGCTCACGCAGCGGCTTGTGCTGCTGTAGGCTGCGCTTGCGTCGGGCCCGGGCCAACTGGTTGAAGGCTTCGATCAGCAACGAGAAACCGATCGCCGCATACAGGTAGCCCTTCGGAATGTGGAAGCCCAGACCTTCGGCAGTAAGGCTGAAGCCGATCATCATCAGGAAGCCCAGGCACAGCATGATCACCGTCGGGTGGGCGTTGACGAAGCGGGTCAGCGGCTTGCTGGCGACGATCATGATGCCGATGGAGAAGATCACCGCGATCATCATGATCGACAGGTGCTCGACCATGCCCACGGCGGTAATCACCGCATCCAGCGAGAACACCGCGTCAAGCACGACGATCTGCGCGACGATCGGCCAGAACGCCGAATGACGTACCGGACCGCCGGCCTGGACCACATGGCCTTCCAAGCGTTCGTGCAGCTCCATGGTGGCCTTGAACAGCAGGAACACACCACCGAACAGCATGATCAGGTCACGCCCGGAGAACGACTTGTCGAAGATTTCGAACAGCGGCGCGGTCAGGGTCACCATCCACGAGATCGACGCCAGCAGGCCAAGGCGCATGACCAGCGCCAGGGTCAGGCCGATCACCCGCGCGCGGTCGCGCTGATGGGGCGGCAGCTTGTCGGCGAGGATGGCGATGAAGACAAGGTTGTCGATGCCCAGGACCAGTTCCAGGACAATCAGCGTGGCCAGTCCCAGCCACGCGGTGGGATCGGCTAGCCATTCCATGGATGGGCACTCATGCAGGAGGTGTCACGGGGACGGGAAAGCGGGACAGGCCATGAAGGCCTGGTACTGGGGGGCTCCGAGGAGAAAGAAGTCATATCAACCTGAGATCAATTTGGGATGTCGATCCTACAGTTGTAGCGGCGTTTCCCTACACAGGGAAAGTATTTCAATGTGTAAGACATGAACCTTTCGGGCGTTATCCAGGCCCTCATCGCCGGCAACGCCGGCTCCCACAAGGACCGTGTCAGGCACAACCTGTGGGAGCCGGCGTTGCCGGCGATGAGGCCATCAGCTACGCCGAAGAATCAACGACTCCAGCTGCTCTCGCTGGCCTGCAAGGCATTGGCGATGGTCTGCACCTTGTCGTCCGGCAGGCCGGCCGGCAGTGGTTCGGCGCCGGTGCTGACGAACAGTTGCGCATAGGCGTTGCGCAGCTCGGCGTAGGACAGGTCACGCTTCAGTTGGGTCTGCAGGTTGTTCAGCTCGCCCTGGATCAGCTCCAGCTCACCAATGTTGTTGGTCTGGAAACGATTGCGCAGTTGTTCGGAGATCTGCCCGTCGAGCTTGGCCATCTCTTCGCTGGTCTTGAACTGACGGCTGGCCTCCTCGAAGTTGGCCCGGGCCACATACAGCTGGGCCAGCACCGCCACCGACATCGCCTGGCGACGCGCCACGGCAACGTCTTCACCAGCCTTGGCCACCTTGATCGCCGCTGGCGCGGACAACACGTTGAACAGGTTCCAGGTGACCTTGACGCCGTAGTCGGCCCAGCTCTGGTTGGTCAGGAAGGAGTTGCTGTCGTAGTGACCACCGGCCGAGAACTCCAGCCCCGGCAGCATGCGCAGCATGGCCTTGCGGGTTTCGGTGGCGCTGATGCGCGCCTGGTAGTCCTGCTCGCGCAGTTCCGGACGGCTGGACAGCGCCTGCTGCTCCAGCTTGGCGAAGTCGCCGTGGAACTCCGGCACCGCGTAGCTATCGTCCAGCGCCAGCTTGTAGTCGCTGTTCATCGGCAGGTTGATCAGTGCGGCCAGTTCAGTCTTGGCCAGGGTCAGCGCGCGGCGCTGCTCTTCCAGTTGGCGGGTGGCCTCGATCAAGGCGCGCTGGTAGCTCAGCACCTGTACCGGGTCGCCGATGCGCTGGGCGCTCATCAACTGGCTGTTGATCCGGGCCTGGTTGATCCGCCCCATCAGGCTGTCGATCTGGGTCAGCAGGCGCTCGGCCGCCACCGCACGCCAGTAGGCCGAACGCACGTCCTGGGTGATGGTGTGGATCACCTTGCGCTTGCGTTCCTGGAGGATGTAGCGCTGGTCGGACTGCTGCTTGGCGCTGAAGTAGCTGACGCCGAAGTCCAGCACGTTCCAGACCATGGTCAGGTCGGCAACTTCACGGTCACGGTCCTGAGAGGTCGAAGGTTCGAGGGACTGGGTACCGGTCTGGATGCTCTGGCTGCTGGAGGCGCTGACGTTGTTGCGACCGGCATAACCGGCAGCCAGGGCCATGCGCGGCAGCATGTCGAACTGGGCCAGGTCGACCTGGCGCTGGCTCAGGGCCTCTTCCATCACCTTCAGGCGCGCTTCGAGGTTGTACTTCACCGCGCGGGCCATGGCCTGGTGCAGGGTCAGGGGCCCACTGAGGGGCTCCTGGTCCTTGTAGATGCTGGCCATGTCGGCACGGGCGCGCTCTTCGCTGGCACCGCGTTCGATCGGATCGCTGGTCACGGCGCAACCGCCGATGGCCAACGCCAGCAGACTGGCGGCAAACAGTTTGTGTTTTTTATTCATCCTTGGGCCGCCCCCTGGTACGGCTCGATACTCAAAAAGTGTGCTGTTTTCATGCCTGCTGTCCGATCTCTGCCGGTTTTGCCAGGGCTTTGGCCAACTCGCGCACCTGGCGTTGGTCGGCTTCGTTGATTTGTTGCAGTTGCTGGCCGAAGGTCGGTACGCCGAACACTCCGCGCAGCCCCTGGTTGAGGTCGCTCTGCTTCCACTGGTTGCCGGTGAACACGTTCATTTCGCTGACACCCGGAACGTCGCGGCTGAAGATGGTCGAGAAGGTGCTGCCACCGAAGATCCCGCCGCTGCCGCCGCCGAAACCGAGGAAGCCCTCGCCGCCGCCATTGCCCAGTCCACTGTCGCTGCTGCCGAACACCTGGGCGATGAAGCTCGGCGCGCTGCGGGCATCGCCAAGGAAAATGGTGCCCAGTGGCTTGAGGTCGCCGCCGACGGTGCGGATCTCGAACAGCGAGCCCGGCACCAGTGGCGAGACGCTCTCGTTGATGACAATGCCCGGCACCTGTGGCTGCACCAGCGGTGCTTGAGGAAGGCCGAGGGTCTCCGGTGGGTTGAGACGGAACTCCAGGTCGCCGATATCCTGGTTCGGGATGACCTGGGCCGCACTCGCACCGGACTCGGTCAACTGGTTGCCGAGACCGTCCTGGATACCGCTGCCTGCAGCATTGAGGTTCAGCGCCAGGCTGCCCTGGCCGGTGATATTGCCGATCACGATGCGGTAGGTACGCGCATCGATCTGTTGCACCGACTGCACCACGCCGCTGGCGCTCTGGGTGCCGAGCAGGGTGAAGTCGCCAGCATCGACGCCCGTCACCGCCTCGCTGAAGGTCAGGGTAAAGCTCAGGCTGCGATCACTGGCCTGGTAGGCGCCATCGGCAACGATGCTCAGCGGCACCGGCGGTGCAGTATCGATCAGCACTCCGGAGTTGCCGGTCGGCACGTTGAGCGCCGGATCGAGGTTGTTGCCCGCCGCGTCACGCAGCGTGCTGCCATTCACCTCGATGCTGTTGGCCACACCGATGCCATTGGCATTGTCACCTGCTACCACGCGGTACTCGAAGACCAGCATTGAGCTACCGCTGCCGGAAACATAGGTGGCATAACGGGTCACGCCGCCCACATCGAGGACCAGGCGCGGTACGCCGGTGCTGGTATCCACGTTGACGGTCTCGCTGACCGCAACATCGAAGCGCAGTACACCACCTACCTGGTAGGCACCCGCCGGCGGCAGGGTCACGCCGCTGACCGTCGGTGCCACTGCATCCACCAGCACACCGCTGGTGTCACCCACGCCCTTGAGGGTGGTGTCGGCGTTATTGCGCACGCTGTCGCGCAGCACCGCGCCGTTGAGGTTGATCGACGAACCCAGGGTGATGCCATCGGTGTCGAGCTGGCCACTGGTCACGGTCATGCGGAACAGCAGTGTGCGGCTGCCGGTCTGGCTGACGTAGGTGGCCAGGGCGGTCTGGCCATTGCCCAGGTTGACCTCGATGGTCGGTGTATTGCCGTTGGTGAGCATCTGGATATTCTCATCCATGGTCACCGTGAACTCGAGGTTCTGCCCGGCCACATAGGTGCCGGCAGCCGGTACGCTGACGCTGGCGACGGTCGGATCGATGCGGTCGACGCGGTATTCGGAATAGTCCGAAACCGGCCGCAGCGCGTTGCCCGCCGCGTCCTTGATGCTGTTCGTCACGTTGAGCGCCAGGCGCGCCGTGCCCTCGCCCACCAGGCCGCTGACCTTGACCACGTAGGTCTTGCCATCGGTCGAGGTGATGCTTTCGATGGCGCCTTGCAGGGTGCCGCCGAAGCTCAGGGTAAAGGCGCTGAGGTCGACGCCGCTGACCTGTTCGTTGAACGCCACGGAGTACTCGACGCTGGCCGCAGCGGTCGGCGAAGAGGTCAGTTGGTTGATGCCATTGAACACTGGCGGGGTGTTGTCGATGACGATGCCGCTGGTGTCGCCGACGCCTTGGATATCCAGCACCATGGCGTTGCCGGCCAGGTCGCGAGCCGAAGCACCGTTGAGATCGAGACTGGTGATGCTCAGGCCGCTAGCGTTCTCCCCCGGCTGCACGGTGTACTGGAAGACCATTGCACCCGCGCCGTTGCTGGAGGTGTAAGTGGCGTAACGGGTGACGCCGGCAACGCTCAGCACTAGCAGTGGCGTGCCGGTGGAGGTGTCCAGCTGTACGACTTCGTTCGGGTTCACGGTGAAGGTCAGGACATCGCCCAACTTGTAGTTGCCTGCGGCGGGTACCTCGACACTGGCGATTTCCGGCTGCACGGCGTCGATCAGCACGCCAGTCTGGATACCACTGCCGGACAGCACGGTGTTGACGTCGTTGCCAGCAGCGTCACGGATGCTGCCGCCGTCGAGTTCCAGGAACGAGTTGATACGAATGCCATCGGTATCATGCATCGGCTCGGTCACACGGAAGCGGAAGACCAGGGTGTCGCTACCGGAGCCGGACAGGTAATTCGCCGGCACCATGATCGGATTCCCGGCGCCGCTCTGAATGATGATCCCGAGTTCTGGACTGCCATTGACATAGACCACTTCGCTCAGCTTCACGCTGATATCGACGTCCTCGCCCGCAACGTACACGTGTCCGTTCGAGGGCGGCGACACCAGGATCGTGGTGGGTACGGTGTGATCGACGGTATACAGCCCGCCGGTCAGGCCACCGCTCACGGCGTTGCCGGCAAGATCGGTCACGCTTGCACCATTGACCAGGTTCAAACCCAGGGTGCCATCGCCCTGCACATTGCTCAGGGTAACGGTGTAGGTGTGGCCATCGACACGGGTCACACCAGTGATGCTGGCGGTGGCCGATCCGCTGGTGACGAGCTGGAAGTCACCGATATCGACGTTGTTCACATCTTCATCGAAGGTCACGGTGTAGCTGAGGGTGCTCTTGTTGTTCAGCGGCGCATCGACGGTGACGATGCCGACGGCGCTCGGCGCCGTGGTATCGACGCGCACCCCGCCCAGGCTGCCCACACCGTTCAAGGTCAGGTTCAGGTCATTGCCGGCCAGATCGGTCAGTTGCTCACCGCGCAGGTCGATACTGTTGAGCGCAATGCCGTCGCCATCGGTGTCACCGGCCTGCACGATGTACTGGAACACCAGTGCCGAACCGCCGCTGCCGGAGAAATAGGTGGCATAGCGGGTCACCCCGCCCACATCCAGCACCAGGCGCGGCGGCAATGCGCCGATCTGCAGCGCTTCGCTGCCGTTGACGGTGAAGGTCAGCACGTCGCCGACCTTGTAGTTGCCATCGAGCGGCGTGGTGACGCTGGTCACGGTCGGCGCTACACCGTCGACATTGACGTTGGCGGTGCTGGCCACGGCGTTGAGGGTCACCACGGTGTCATTGCCGGCGCTGTCGCGGATGCTGCCGCCATTGAGCTGCACCGTGCTGCCCAGGGTCACGCCGTTGCTGTCCAGTTGGCCGCTGGCGACCGTCAGGCGGAACACCAGGGCGCTGCCGCCGGAGCCGGAAACGTACTCGGCGAACACGGTGCCGCCGGTATCCAGGGTCACGGCGATGCGCGGCACACCACCGGTGCTGTCGACAATCACGTTTTCACTGAAGTTGACCGTGAAATCGAGGTTCTGCCCGGTGATGTAGGTGCCATCGACCGGCGCGCTGACACTGCCGATCACCGGCACCACGCCATCGACCACGATGTTGCTGCGCCCGCCGAGCGAATCGGAACCGCCCACGGTCGGCAGGGTCAGGACCGCAAGGTCGCTGGTGTTGTTGCTGATCACCGCGCCGTTCAGTTGCAATGCCGCAGCGCTCTGGAAGTCCAGGTCAGCGCTGAGGTCGCCGGCCTGCACGGTGTACTTGAACACCAGGGTATTGCTGCCGGAGCCGCTGACGTAGACCGCCTCGCGATCGACCAGCCCGGTTTCCAGGAGCAGGCTCGGGCTACCACCATTGGCATCGACGTTGACCACCTGGTCCCAGCTCATGTTGATCAGCACCTCGTCGCCGATCTTCACGGTACGGTCGATGCCCTGCGCCGAAACGCTGGTGACCTTGGGGTTCACCGGAACCACGGTGATCGAGATCACATCGGTATCGGTTTTCGCCCCGCCACTGCCGGAGTTGCCGTTGTCGTTGGTCTCGATGGTCAGGCTGGCGCTGCCGAGGAAGTTGTTGGTGGACTTGAAGCTGAGGGTCTGCAACGCGGCGTTGATATTGGCGCGGGTACCCTCGAACATCAAGGCGGCGTTGTTGGTGCCGGTGCCAATGATGAGGGTGATGCCGCTCAGGCTACCCAGGCTGAGCGTGCCGTTGGTTGCGGTCAGGGTCACGGTCATCAGACCGTTGCCGGCGTCCACGTCGGTGATGGAGATAGCGTTGCCATTGGCGGTGTTGAAGCCCAGGGCGATGTTCTGCTGCGCGGTCTGCGCCGTCGGCACGTTGTTGACCGGTGCGTCGTTCACCGCACTGACGTTGATGGTCAGGGTCTTGCTGTCTGTCTGCGCCGGGCCACCGGTGTTGCCGTTGTCGTTGATCGACACGGTCATGACCACGTTGGTGGTGGAGTCCTGCGCGGTCTTGAACGACAGGTTGCTGCCGGCGATGAAGGCGTTGATATCGGCCAGGGTGCCGCTCAGGGTCAGAGTGCCGGTGCCGTCTCCGCCGACCACCACGCCACTGGCGCCGATGGCGCTCAGGGTGCCGCTGGGCACCGAGAAGGTGGCGATCACCTGGCCGCTGCCCGCATCGACATCGCTGAAGCTGATGCCGGTGACCGCGCCGGCGACGTCCTCGGTCACGCCGATGCTGACCGGCACCGTGACCACCGGTGCATCGTTCACCGCCGCGACCTGCAGGGTCACGCTGCCGCTGGCATCGGACACGCTGCCGTTGCTGACACTGATGCCCAGGGTCACGTTGGCCGTGGCGTTGGCCGCAGTGGTGTAGTTCAGCTTGCCGGCAGCGATGAAAGCGTTGATGTCGACGATGCTGCCACTGAGGATCAGTGCCGACGCCGAGCCGCCCACGGTCACGCCGCTGCCGCCGATCGCGCCGAGGCTGCCGCTGGCCACGCTGAAGGTGACGTTGGCGCTAGTCGAATCGACGTCGCCGATAACGATCTGGTCGAGCACCGAGGCAACGTCCTCGGTCACCGACAGGCTCACCGGCGCGCTGATGGTCGGCGAGTCGTCCACCGAGGTGATGGTCACGTTCCGGGCGACGAACACCGAGGCCAGGCTGCCACCATCGGTGACCTGGAACTGCACGGTGCGGGTAACTACCGTCGGCGCGTCCGAGTTGTTGTTGTAGGTCACCGCGCGCAGGGCTTCCTGGAACTGCGCCAGGGTCGCCAGGTTGCCGGCGGAGGTCAGGGTCAGGGTGCCGGTGGTCGGGTCCCAGCTGGAGACGATATTGCCCATGGTCGCCGGATTGGAAACCAGCGCCAGCACGTCCTGACCGTTGTAGTAGTTGGAGACGCGGACGATGGCGCTGCTTGGGTTCGGACCGTCCGGGTCGGCAATCACCAGGCCCGAATCGACCACCACCGGGGTAGACGTCACGTTGTTGCCTTCGGTCCAGCTCACGTTGCCACCGCTCGGGGTGAGAACAGGCCGGTCGTTGACCGCGGTGACGGTAACGCTGGCGGTGTCGCTGGCCGTGGAGAAGGCCGAGGTGCCGCCTGAGGTCGTGGTGTCGACCTTGGTCCCCTGGGTGCCGGTGGTGCGGTCCCAGGCCTTGTAGGTGATGGTCGCGGTTTCGCCGTTGACGCCGTCGGGCAGGAAGCGAACCCGATCGGTCGAGCGCAGCACCAGCGCCGCGCTGGTGGAGACCGTGCCGATATCCTGCCAGGTACCGCCGCTATCGGTGCTGAACTGCCACTTGCCATAGGTGGCGGTCAGACTGGTGATGGCAACCCCTTGCAGCGCACCGGTATCGACATCGGTGACACCACCGGTCAAGTCACTGACCAGGTTACCGGCGTTGGCGGTGGAGGTGTCGGTCAATCCGGTCAAGGTCGGCGCTGCCGGGGTCAACACCGGCGCATCGTTGACCGCGGTGACCGTCAGCGAGGCCGTGGCGGTACCAGTGGAAAAGGCGGTGCTGCCACCGTTGGCGGTAGTGTCGGCAAGCCCGCGTATACCGTTGACCGAGGCCGAGTCGCTGGTCTGGTCCCAGGCGCGGTAGGTGAAGCCAACGCTTTCGGCGTTGACACCGTTCGGGATGTAGCGCACGTAGGTGCTGGAGGTCAGGAGCAAGGCGGACGAGCTGGAGATCGCGCCGAAGTCGGTCCAGGTGGTGTTGTCGGTGGAGTACTGCCAGGTGCCACTACCGCCGGTGTTGGTAATGGCGATGCCGGAGAGGCCGCCCGAATCCACATCGGCATAGGTAGCTGCGGCGATGACGGTGGAGACCAGCACGCCAGGGGTGGTGGTGTCTTCGTTGGTATCGGTGAACGAATAGGGGCCGCCGGACAGGGTCGGCGCATTGTTCACCGCGACCAGGCTCACCACGCTGTCAATCGACAGCGTGGTCGACGAAACGCCGCCATTGGCGGTGCCGCCGCTGTCACGAACGGTGTAAAGGCTCACGGTACGCGAGGCGCCGGACGGATTCTGGCTGTCGTTGCGATAGGCCAGGCCATCGACGATGGCCTGCGCCGCCGAAACCGAGATGCTGGCATTGGTGATGTTGACGGTGGCGACGTTGCCGATCACCGTCACCGAGATACCCAGGTTGTTGTTGATCGTGGTGGTGCCGAAACCGTTGGTCAGGTTGACGTCCACGCCGTCGACAACCAGTTTTTCCGAGCTGCCGTTGGCCAGGTCGCTGACCCGCACCTGGATCCGGTTGATGAACTGGCCGGACTCGATGGTGCTGATGATGGTGCCGCTGTACAACTGCACGGCCGAGCCGCCCTCGGTATAGGTCGGGTTGGAACCGGTGGAAGTCAGGGTCGGGGCGTCATTCACCGAGAGGACACTGAGGGCCACCGAAGAGATTGCGCTGGTCCCGCCAGCACCATCGTTGATGGTGACCTGCACCGTGCGGGTGGCGGTGCCGGGGTCGATATTGTTGCTGTTTCGGTAGCTGATGTTGTGCAGCAGCGCCGTCACCGCTGCCGGGGTCGCGGCGCTGTTGAGGCTGACGACCAGGGCGCTGCCCAGGGTACCGCCAGTGTAGGTGCCGATCAGTACGCCGCCATAGCTGATGTTGTTGCCACTGACGCCGATCTGCCCGGCGCTGTTGCCATCGCTGACGATCCACAGCACGTCTTCGCTAGCCACACCGTTGTTGCTGATGGTCACGGTGACGTTGCCGCCGTTGAAGTTGGCGCTGTCGGCATCGGTGACGGTGGCGTTGCCGTTCTGGTCGATACGGGTATCGGTGCCGCCTTCGGTGTAGGAGACGGTGTCGCCATTGAGGTTGCTGATCACCGGCGCCGCCACGGCAGCCACGGTGAAATTCAGCGCGGTGTTGTTCTGGATGCCCTTGTAGACCTGGCCATTGGCATTGGCGAAGGTCTTGCTGTCGATACGCACGGCATAGGCCACACCATCGACCATGTCGGCCGGCGGGTCGATGGTCCAGGTGGTGCCGCTGCCAGTGACCGCGTTGGTGGTCACGTCGATGGTCTGGATGATCTGGTTGTCGCTGGTGCGCACGATATAGATGTTGCCCGTGCCCTTGTTCACCGACTGATCGAAGGTCAGGGTGATGTTGGCGCTCGGCGTGACGGTCAGGCTGTTGTCGGCCGGGGTGGAACTGACCAGCTTGGGCAGGCTGCCGCTCTGGTAGAAGATTTGCGAGCTAGCGGTCGTCGAGGAAGGCGAGAACAGGTCGAGATCGCCGTCGCCATCGAAGTCGCCGACGCGGAACTGCGAGTAGCTCATGTCGGGCAAGGTCACGCTGGCAAAGGGCGAAGAGGCCTGGTCGAGATCAACGAAGGTGCCGTTGTCGTTGCGCACATAGTGGAAGTTCGAACCGTTGGCACCGGTCTGGTAGAGGATGTCGGCGTCACCATCGCCATCGAAGTCGGCCACGATCGCCCGGGTCACGCTCGGGGTCGGCAGGCCAGACGAGGCGGTCATGTCGACGAACGTACCGTTGTTGTTGCGGTAATACCGCATCTGCACGCCACCGCCGACGAAGATCAAGTCGGTCCAGCCGTCGCCATCCACATCCGCCGCCTTGTAGTTGTAGGCGTTGAAGTCGGGCAGGCTGATCCCGGTGACGGTGGAGAAGCTTGGCGTGCTGCTGCCATTGTTCAGCGCCAGGGACCAGGTCGAGGCGCTGCCGGCGGTCTGGTAGAGGATATCGAGGGCGCCATCGCCATTGAAATCGCCTACCAATGTCCTGGTGCCGAAGGACGGACCGGCCACCGTCTGGCCGGTGAACCCCGAACCGGTATTGAGGAACAGCGTCATGTTCGGGCCGCTGATGGGGGCCATCAGCAGGTCGATACGGCCGTCACCGTTGAAGTCCCCGGCGTGATAGTTGATGCCGCCGGTGGAGGCATCGGTCAGGGCCAGACCGTTGAATATCGAGTTGGACTGGGTATAGATGGTGAAGGTGCCATTGGAGTTGCTCTCTGCATAGCTCCAGGCGCCTGAGGCGCCTGCGGCCTGGTAGAGGATATCGGCGCGACCGTCGCCGTTGAAATCACCGACCACGTATTTCATCAGGTTGCTGGTGGTGCCCAGCACGGGCGCCGTGGCAACGGTAACTCCGGAATAGGCCACCGCCATCAGGCTGTCGTAGCCGCTGACGCTGAGGGCCGCGGTCTCGATGGTGCCGCTGCTGCGCTCCAGGGTCCAGTTGCCACCCAGGGCCGCAGAGCCGGTGTCGTCCAGCGAGGCGGCCACGTCGGCACCGGTGATCGAGGCCAGTTCGTCGAGGAACGCCTGGCCCTTGTCGCCCTGCCCCACGTCACAGCCATAGATCATCAGGTCGCCATCGGCCTTCAGCGCCGCGCCGATGCTCTCCAGCGCCGCACGGTGCTCGGCCAGGTTGCTGCTGGCCAGCCAGACGTTGCCCAGTTGCACGGTGCCGTCGGCGCCGTGGGACAGCAGGTGGATGGCATCGAGGTTTTCACGGCCCTTGAGGTAGTCGGCCATCTGCTGCAGGCCGTCCTTGTCCGGATCGAGCACCACCACTTCGGCATTGGCCGGCAGGCCTTCGAGCAACTGCCCGACATTGCTGACCTGGCCATCGACGAACACCACCTCGTGGCGTTGCGTGCCTTGTTGCTGGCTCGACGTTTCGGCCGCGGCTGCGGGAGTGCTGGTATCGCTGTCGGAGGTGCTGTCCTTGGCCGCGTCGGCAGTGGTCTGCGCCGCAGCATCCTGGGCGACCACGCCCACGGACGCATCGAACATGATCCGCGGTTCAAGCGCCATCAGCAGCGGGGCCTGGCCCGGCTCGGCGGGCTGCGGCTGTTGGCTGGACTTGCGCGAGAGTCGTTCGATGAATTTCATGCTGCACCTCCTGGTGGGTCACCGCGCTGCCGACCTGGGCAACGCGGTCAAAAAAGTGGCGGTGCCCTGGGGCACCGCCGGTTGTAGCTGTTAGTTGCGCGACGGGAAGATGCCCTGCATCGCGATGATGAAGTTCACCGAAAGGTAGGGACTGAGGATCGAAGAAGGCAGGCTGCTACCCGTCACTCCAGCAACAGCAGTCACACCGACGCCGCCGGTCAGGGTGACGGGCTGCGAGGCCAGGTCGACGCGCGGCAACGGGTTGCCGTTGTTGTCCTTGCCACTGTGGTAGATCTGGAAGGTGTTGCCACCACCGTCGTTGGCGATACCCAGGCAACCGCCGGCAATCGGGGTGGCGCTGCTGGCATCGGCATTCACCACCTGAGCCGTGCTGGTGGCGCCAAGCGTGCTGGTGACGGTCGTTTGCACCGCGTGAGTGTGCATCGGCATGTTGCTGGTCAGTTGGGTAACCGACTCGGTGCCGCCTTTTTCACCGATTTCGTAAGGCGACAGGCCCGGGCCCTGGCCCTGGCCTACCGGAGTACGGCCGCGCAGGTCCGGGAGGGCGAAGGTGCTTACACCGTCCCCACCGTACACAGTGCCCAGCAGGGCAAACAACGCAGTGTTCTGGCTCAGCGGTACGATCTGGCCCTGGCACAACGCCCAGCCGTACGGGTTGAAGTTGAACCCGGCCATCCTGATTTCGCCCAGATATGGATCAGCCATCAGACGCTTCCTTTTGTTGACTTGCGTGGTTGGATTACTGCGAATCAGAGAGCTTCGTCGACCGCAGGACGGTCGCGATGGATAACCGCTTCAAGTACATGGCGGCCATCGGGTTCGGGCAACACCGGGCTCATCATCAGCGCCCAGGGCTGCTCGCGGCCGGGGCCATACAGGTTGAACACCGCTTGCGGCAGCTGGACCCCGAGGGGCAAGGCCAGTGCCAGCGAATAGCACTCATACCTGCGGTTCATGGCCACGCCTTCGCGCACGTCCAGCAGGCTGACTTTCAGGCCCTGGTCGGCGCCCACCTGCAGCACGAAGCCATCGGGGTCGGCGTCACGCAATTCCTGCAGGCTGGGGATGGCGTTGCTGATCGGGTCGCTCATGAGACTTTCCTGGAATCAAGGCGGGCGTCGCGGCGCAACTTCAGGTAGACCCCGGAATCGCCGCAGACATAAAAGCCCAGTCGGCCATACAGCCGCTGCGCCGGGTTGTAGTACTCGACAAAAAGTTCGACCTTCAGACCTAGATCATCGGCCCGGCGCAATTGCGCTTCGATCAGGCCGGAACCGATACCCCGCCCCTGGAATTCGGGCAACAGGGTGATATCGATGAGATTGAGGGTGGTTTCCCCCCAGAACATATAAAGACGGCCAATAGGCTGGCCATCAAGTTCGATGATCAATAATTCCCCATCGGAATAATGGGCTTGATAGTAAGTGTGCTGAGCATTGAACTGCTGACTGAGAAATGCCGCAATCTGTTCTGCCGGCCAGCCGGTATGGGACATCTCCTCGGCGCGCGACCCGGCAAACAGGCGCTCGATAAAGGCCATATCGTCTGAATGCAGGGCACGGAGGGTCACGGCGTCCTTCGACATCAATGCGAACATCCCTGTGTGAAGACTGTGGTGAATAACTTAGTGAACTAACTTTTATTGTGTGCAACGTCACGCTTACTTGCATGGCGCATTGACAGCAGATTACCGCAACTGTCTTACAATCGCACTACTAAAATCCGCTTTCTCTTACACCAATTGCAGCCATACGTCGCCATGCCGCAGACAGCAGCGATTCACTCTTGCCACTGAGCACCACAAGGCCGCGTACAGGGTGCGAAACCTCTACTGGCGCACTGTTTTCGAGCTGGAATTGCGCACCATATTGGGCTTGCAACGGCTGTGCCCTTTTCTCTTCGTCACGGCGAATCGCAATAGGGCCGTGATGGTCGGAAATCAGTGCCTCCTGATCGATATACGCCACGCCATTGGCATCCACTGTAGCCAAGGTCACCGGCAACGAGTCGCGCAGCACGTCGTCGGCGACGAAATGCCCCTCGACCCCGGGCGCCACCCGCCACAGATCGGCCTCGGCCACATAGCCGCGCAGGCGCAGGCCGCCGTCGGCAATCTGCGCCAGCGGCAGTTCGGCACCGACCCAACGCCCGGGGCTGAGGTTATCCGCCAGATCACGCACCGTCCCGGCATGGGGCGCTCGCAGCACCAGGCGCTCGCGCTGGGCCGCCAGGCCGCGGTACTCGGCCACTGCCTCGGCCAGGCGCTGTTCGAGGATGCCGGTATCGGCAGCCGTCTCGCTGCGCCCGGACTGGCGCCGCAGTTGCAACTGGAGGATCTCGATGTCGCGTCGACCGATGGTCATGCGCGCTTCCAGGTCAGGCGAGGCCAGAGTCACCAGCACCTGGTTGGCCTCGACCTGCTGACCATCCTTGACCAGCACCTCGCGCACCTGCGCCGCCGCCGGCGCATGCAACGCACTGAAACGCGCAGCTTCGAGCATCGCCGGCACTTCCACGCCGCTGCGCCAGGGCACGATCAGCAATGCCAGCAAGCCGGCCAGAGCGCCCCCAAGCAACAGCACCTTGCGCGGCTGCGCCTTGTCCCGGTGTTTCCACCAATGCTGCCACTCGCGCCACACCGGCAAACCGATGAACCAGACCAGCTCGACCATCATCAGGAAGATGCCGAGCACCTTGAAGAACAGGTGATACACCGCCAGGGCGATCCCGAAGAACAGCACCGCGCGCCAGATCCATGAGGCGTAGCTCCAGCACAGCAAGCGCCGGCGCAGCTTCGGCGACCAGCGTTCGGGCATCGGCTCGCCGTAGCCGAACAGCCACTCCCGCAGGTGCCAGCGGCCCAGGGCGAAACCCCGGCCTTGCAGGTTGTCGACGCCCCACAGGTCGCTGAGCAGGAAATAGCCGTCGAAGCGCATCAGCGGATTGACGTTGATCGCCAGGGTGGTGATCCACGTGGCACTTGCCAGCATGAAGGCCGCCGTGCGCCCTGCCCCGTCCGGCAACAGCGACCAGGCCAGCAGGGCAATACAGGCCAGCAGCAGTTCGGCGAGCACGCCACCGGCACCGATCAGCAGGCGGGTGCGACGGTCCTGCACGCGCCAGGCGTCGCTGACGTCGGTATAGAGCATCGGCAGCAGGACCATGAATGCCACGCCCATGCTCGGCACCCGGCAGCCGGCGCGCTTGGCCATGTAGGCATGGCCGAATTCATGGCAAAGCTTGGCGAAGCCCAGGGCGATGGCGAAGGCCGCCATGCCGCCCAGGCTCAACAAATGAGGGAAGGTCGAGAGAAAGCGTTCCCAGTCGCGCATCACCAGGAACAGGCCGAGCAGCAGCACGGTCGGCAGGCCGAAGCGCAGCAGGTTCGGACCATGGCGCTCCAGCCAGGGCCAGGTGCGGTTGAGGAAGGCATCCGGGCGCCACAGTGGAATGCGGAAGAACAGGTATTTATGCAGGACCTGGGTCCACAGCCCCTGGCGCTGTGCTGCGGCCTTTCCGGCATAGCTGGCCCGCTGCTCGGCATCCACCGCGCTGACCAGGTCATGCCCGCGCAGAAAGCGCAGCAACTCCTCTACTGCCGCGCCGGTCAAGGGCATGCCCGGCTCGCCGTTGGCCGCGTTCAGCACCCGCTGCGGATCCCCCAGGTCCCAGTGGCGCAGCAGGCGCATGGCCGGTGCGCCGAGCTTGAAGTAGCGTCCGCGCAGCGGATCGGCCAGGGTCCATTGCGGCGAACCGTCGAGCCCCGGCGCGCCCACCGAGAGCTGCAGGTCCGGGCGCAGCGCCGGCAGCATCACAGGCCTACCGCCTGGCGCAGGGCCGCCAGCGGCCGGCGCAGCAGGTACAGGGCCAGCGGCGCACGATCGCCGAAGACCTTGGCGGTGCCGCGCAAGCCGATGCGCGGCGGCGCCTGGTCGAAGCGGGCATCGAGGCGATAGGCCAACTGCCCGGCCGGGGTGTTCTGCGCCTGGTAGGCCACTCGCTCCAGCACGGCGCTGTGCCGGTTAAGCGGATCGCTGTCGAGGAACAAGGCCACCTCGGCGCCCTTCTCCAGGCCGATGGCATCCGCCACCGGCAACTCGATGCGCAACTCGGCCTGGGCCGGATCGGCGATTTCCATCAGTCGCTCGCCCGTGCGCATCGGCTTGCCGATGAAACGCTGGGCGTCGGCGAAGACGGCGAGGCCATCGCGCTCGGCACGCACCTCGCTGCGCGCCAGCAGATCGCGGGCGTAATCGCGTTCGGCACGTTTCTGCTCGACCCGGGCCGCCAGCAGGTCGATGCGTGCGCTCGAGTCAGCATCGGAAAACGCCCGCTGGGTATTGGCCTTGAGCTCGGCTTCGGCAACGCCCAGGGTGCGCTCGGCGACATCGGCCTGGGCCTTGAGGGTGGTGGCATCGAAACGTACCAGCACCTCGCCGGCCTTGACCGGCTGGTTCGGCTTGACCCGGAACTCGGCCACCACGCCGTCCAGCGGCGCCGCCACCACCTGACCATTGCGCGGTGCGACTTCGGCCGGGGCCAGCACCGACTGGCGCACCGGCACCAGCAGCACCAGCAACAAAACAGCGGCCAGGGCCCAACGGGTCCGCGCCGGCCAGCGCAGCCGCCATGGCTTGCCCGGTTGCAGGGCGCGCCAGGCGTGGCTGTAGCAATCGCCCAGTTGTGCCAGCAGGGCTTGCTCGGCGTCGTTCCAGGGCATGTCACGGGCCAGCCAGAGGCCGCCGAACACTTCGTCCTGGCGATCCTTCAACGGTAGCCAGAAGGCATGCGGGGCCGACAGCGCCTGCCAGTCATCGCGGCTGGCCTGGTCCAGGTCCTGCGGCGGCACCGGCCCCGGCAAGGCGAAACGCTCGCTGGCGGCCAGGCGCGCAGCAACCCGTTCGATGAACACCACGAACGGCGCATTCGGCTCCACCGAGCTGATACCGGTCAACGCCCGCACCTTGCCGGTGATCAGCAACGCCCCGTGGCGGTAGCCGAACAGCGCCTGGCTGTCGTTGACCATGCTGAAGGCCAGCTCCTCCACCGAGGGCGCGGACCGGGCCTGGCGCTCCAGCTTCAGGTAATGCGCCAGCAGTTGTTCGAGGGCGCCGGGAACGGGAGCGTTCATTTAGGCTCCGGGAAGCGCGCGGTACCACTCATGCCGGCCAGCAGGCCCGGGGTATTGGCCGGGACATTGGCGATCAGCAGCAGGGTCTGGCTGCCTTCGTCGATGCGCGCGCCGAGGCGCTTGATCACCACATCGATGGGCTTGCCGGTTTCATCGGGGACAAAGCTGAAGGTCTGTTCCGGCTTGAGCTTGCCGATCCAGCTCGACGGCACCAGCAGATGGATTTCCAGGGAGCGGTTGTCGACGATCTCCAGCAATGGCGCGCCACTGGCCACGCTCTCGTGGGCCTGGACCCGACGCTGGACCACCTGACCATCGAACGGCGCCTTGATCTGGCAACGCTGCACCTGCACCTGGTACACCTGGGCCTCGGCCTGGGCCTGGGCCTGGCGTGCCTCGGCCAGGGACACTTCGAAGCGACCTACCGAGTTCAGCGCGGCCAGTTGCTGCTTGTTGCGCAGCTCTTCACGAGCGGCGCGCACGGCGGCGGCGGACGCATTGGCCTGGGCCTGGTAGGCACTGCAATCGAAGCGCACCAGCACATCGCCCTTGCTGAACGACTGGCCTTCGGTGAAAGGGATTTCCGTGACCCGGCCCGAGAGTTCGCTGGCCAGCACGGCCTGGGAGCGGGCGCGCAGCACGCCACGTACCTCGCTACCGCCGCTGGAGGTGGCGCCATCGAGCAATGGATCGCTCTCGGTCGCGGCTTGTGCCATACCACCGATCAAGGCCAACGCCGCCCACCAAACTGCCTGCTTCATTCGCTACGTCCCTGTAAAGGTCTGGATTGTTTCAATTGGAGTATCGGCTGCTGTTCACAGAACGTGAACGCCGTCGGTCAGTGGCGGCCCGGCGGGCCATCGTGACAAGACCGGGCCATGGTCAGGCCAGGAAAACTGAGAACGACATCACATAAAAGTGGCCGGATGCTATCAATGTTTGATCGGCGCCGGAAGCACCCCGCTCGTCGCTTTCATGAAGATTTTCCGGCCGGGTTGTCGATTGCTGGCAGCACCAGACGACTACAAGGACACCCCCACGGAGACAGCGGCATGAACAACGATCGCAAGCACCCGGTGGTGACCCGCCGCGAATGGCTCGGCGCCCGGCGCCAGCTACTGCTGCACGAGAAAGCCTTTACCCACCAGCGCGACGAGCTCAGCGCTGCCCGCCGCGCCCTGCCATGGGTCAAGGTCGAGGAGGACTATCGCTTCGAAGGCGCGGACGGCGCCCTGGGCCTGGACGACCTGTTCGCCGGGCGCAGCCAGTTGCTGGTCTACCACTTCATGTTCGCCGACGGTTGGGAGGAAGGCTGTCCGGGTTGCTCGTTCCTCGCCGATCACTTCGACGGCGCCAACCTGCACCTGGCCCATCACGATGTCTCGCTGGTGGCGGTATCGCGGGCGCCCTACCCCGAATTCCAGGCGTTTCGCCGGCGCATGGGCTGGAAGTTCACCTGGGTGTCGTCCCATGGCAGCAGCTTCAACCGGGACTTCGGCGTCACCCCCGCCGCCGAGGATGGCGAGTACAACTACGAACCCTACAGCGGCAGCGAAACCGAGCTGCCGGGGCTCAGCGTGTTCTACCGGGACGCCGCCGGGGACATCTTCCACACCTACTCCAGCTATGCCCGGGGCCTGGATATCCTGGTCGGCACCTACAACTTCCTCGACCTGATGCCCAAGGGACGCAATGAAGAAGGGACGATGGATTGGGTCAGGCACCATGACCGCTATGACGGAGGCGAAACTAGGCATGAGTGCTGTCATTGACGCCAGCCTGTAATGCACCTGGCTGCCGGGTGCACCACTGCCCCTAACGCTTGAGCAATACATCCACACTAGTGAGCAACGCCTCCAGCGCAAACGGCTTGGTCAATACCAGTGCGTCCAGCGGCGAGTTGTCCAGCACCTCCGGCTTCGCATACCCGGTCATGAACAGCACCGGCAACCCCGGCCTCGCCGCCCGGCTTTCCAGGACCATCCGGTGCCCGTCCATGCCACCCGGCAAGCCGATATCGGTCACCAGTGCGTCGATCGGGATATCCGACTGCAACAAGCGCAAGCCCGCCTTGCTGTCCGCCGCCTCGATCACCCCGTAGCCATGCCCCGCCAGGCTTTCGCTGACAAAGGCGCGCACCGAGGGTTCGTCCTCGACCACCAGCACCGTGCCCCCGCAGGTGCTGGCCGGCGGCGCATCCGCTGTCCGCTCGAACTGCGGCGTGGCAACCGCCACCTCCCTGCTCGGCAGCGACAGGAACACCCGCGTGCCCTTGCCCTCCTCCGATTCGATCCTGACCTGCCCGCCCGACTGCCGGGCAAAGCCGTAGATCATCGACAGCCCAAGCCCAGAACCGGCACCGACCGGCTTGGTGGTGAAGAACGGTTCGAAGGCCTTGGCCAGCACCTGCGGGCTCATGCCGCTGCCGTTGTCCTCCACCGCGATGGTCAGGTAGTTGCCCGGCGGCAACTCCTCCGCGCCGCCCTGCTGGTCGAAGGTCCTGATGCGCAGGTCGCCGCCACCGCGCAGGGCATCGCGGGCATTGATGCACAGGTTGAGCAAGGCGTTTTCCACCTGGGCGGGATCGACGAGGCAGGTGTTCAATTGCGCATCCAGTTGCACCGAAACATCGATGGTCGGCCCCACGGTGCGCTGGATCAGTTCCTCCATACCGCCAACCAGGGCATTGATATCGGTGGGCACCGGCAGCAGCGTCTGCTGGCGCGAAAAGGCCAGCAAGCGGTGGGTCAGGGCCGCCGCCCGTTGCGCAGCGCCCTGGGCCACCGCCACATAGCGCTCCAGGTCCGCGGTACGGCCCTGGGCCAGGCGCAGCTTGATCAGGTCCAGGCTGCCGGTGATGCCGGCCAGCAGGTTGTTGAAGTCGTGGGCAATGCCGCCGGTGAGCTGGCCGACGGCTTCCATCTTCTGCGCCTGGCGCAGGGCCGCCTGGGCCGCTTCGTTCTCGGCCAGCGCCTCGCCGATCCGCGTCTCCAGGGTGCGGTTGAGATTGAGCAGCGCCTCTTCGGCGGCTTTCTTTGCGGTGACATCGATGGACGAGCCGATCAGTCCCATGACAGCCCCCGTGTCATCCAGCAGCGGCGCCTTCACCGACAGCCAGATCGCCGCCGTGCCATCGGGCATGTCCACCCGCTCCTCGATCTGCTCGGCCTTGCCGCCATGCATGATGCGCTGGTCGGTGGCCATGACCTGGCGGGCCTGGTCCTTGTCTTCGAGCAGTTCCAGATCGGTCTTGCCGAGGTAGAACTCGGGCGGCTTGCCGATCAGCTCAGTGGTGCCGTGGTTGGCGACGAGAATCCGGCCCTCCAGGTCCTTGGCATACACCACCCCGGGAACGGCGGCGGCGAAAGTGCGCAGCAGGGCCGACATGCGGTCGCGTTCGGCCTCGGCCGCCCGCCGTGATTCGATATCGATCAGCACGCCGGGAAAACGTACCGGCAGCCCTGCATCGTTCAGTTCGCAATGCCCGCTGGCCTCGATCCAGCGATAGCAGCCATCCTCCTGGCGCACCCGGTATTCGCAGCGAAACACTCCACCCTGGTGCATCGTGCGCTTGATCTCGGCAGCCACCCGCTCAAGGTCCTGCGGATGAATCGAGGTAAAGGCCTCCTCGATCGGAATCCCGGCCCGACAGCGCTCCGCGGGCAGACCGAAGGCCCGGGAAAAGCGCTGGTCGGCGGTAACGCTGTTGTTGGGGATGTCCCAGACCCAGGTTCCGGTAATGGCCCCGGAGTCCAGGGCCAGTTGAAGACGTTCGAGGGCATCGCCCGCATCGGGCGCACCAGGTTGTGGATTCATGACGGGCCTCACAGCGGCGGGCGGGAACGATGCCCGGTGACGATATCCGATCGCCTTGATGCTGGGAAAGACCGTCATGAACCGCTGAAAATTCCCTGCGCGCCGAGAAATCAAGTGCCACTGGGACCGGATACCATCCCTGGCCAAGTGGTGCTCGCAGTCCTGGTCAACACCGATAAATAACCTGTTGTTCTAAGAGCCAGCACACGTCAAGTACTCACTAAGCTCCGTCTCCTTCGGCAACACCAATTGGCGGTCAGTCAGGCAGAACGGGAGGACCCAGAGCTTCAACCCGTCGGAGCTCCTGAAATCGAAGACCGGCAAAGGCTTGTTGAACAGCTCGGTGCTCGGGTAGATCAAGACCACACTCCCGGCGTCCTTCAGATAGAGATGCGCGTAGGCATGCAACTGGTAGAAGTCGGCCTGGCTTAACAGATACTTGTCACGGCCATTGCCCTTGGTGCTGTCCAGCAGTTTCCATTTCGTGTCCAGCACCAGGTGCGTCCGCGATCCCCGGACGACCACCAGGTCGGGTTTCAGACGGAACCAATCCTGCTTCCGATGGCTGACCAGATGATGCCGGTTGACCTGGGGATGCAACTCGAAACCCGCCCTGAGCTGCTGTGCCAGGTGCTTGGCAACATAGGCCTCGAACAGAGCATCCATGGGAAACAACAGTGAAGGCGCATTGCTTTTGCCGGCGCCGGTCAGCGGACTGTCACCTTCAAGGATCAACCTTGCCCAGTCCAGCGCCGGCTCGTAATAGCTCATACCCCGCCCAAGGCGAATACGCGCGAGGTCCTGGGTGACGTCGACCGACACCGGCACATCGGCGAACACGAAAGACAACTCTCGCGCCAATCGCTGATTGGCCGCTGCCCTGCTCATGCCCAGGGTTTTGCGCAGTGCTGCGTGGATCAGACGGTTTTCTGCACGGTCCTGGGTGAACTCGTCGTATTCGGTGAAGAAGCGCTCGCGGCGCAACAGGTTCTGCGATAGATGCCGCGCCACCTGCAGCTTGCCGCGCAGCGTGAACAGGTTCTCCTGCCGGGTGCTGTAGTCGCTGCGCAACCCTCGTTGCACGACCTGGGCGACAGCCGCGAGAAACTGCTGCAGGAAGACTTCGAGCAGCGGCATATGCTCGGTACGCAGTTGTGCGGCTTGCGTCCTGACATGACGGAAGCCGCGCAGGCATTTGAGCATCTCGATCAGTTTCCTGCGGGCGGAATCTGCACACGAATGGCGGCCGATCTTGGGCAGGACCTCGATCTGAAAACCGCAAGGCGCGCGCAGCACCCCAACGTAACTGCACACCTGGATCGCGCGCCGCCTGCCGTATCGGGTCAGCTTCAACCACGCCGGCGTACCCTCCTTGATATTCAGGCATTGCTCCTCCAGCCAGGCGAAGACCCGGGACGGGACAGCGGTGTCGCCCTCGCCTGCCTCGGTCAGCTTGTCGAACTCGAAAATCTGCAACGGCTTCATTCACTCGCCTTCGCGTAGATAGCGATATAGGCCCGCGGATCATCGAACGCCGCCGAGCTCAACGAGTAGCGTGGCCGCAAGGCGTACTCATCGAGGTCGTGATTCGACCCGAACAGCCCGCTGGAACCTTGCTCCTCGCGGACAAACTGGGTCGCCTCGTCGCGTTTCTGGTTATCGCCCAGAACCAGGCGGATCTTCTGCCAGTCGTCAAAAAAGTATTCCTCCAGCAGCGGAATGATGCGCATCCGGAAGATATTGGCCAGCGCCTTGAATGCCTCGCCGGATTCCATCCCTTTCAGCGGAAGGAAATAGGCGTGCCCTATGGTGTGGTCACGGTCATACAGCACTTCGATGCGTTTATTGAGCACTTCGAGCAAAAGCTTGATATCGATGCCATGTCCTGCCTGCGATACCACCACCCCTTCCAGCGTGGAAGCGTCCGGCATCAGCTCGATAAACTCGAAACGCCGGCGCAACGCGGTATCGACCAAGGCCAGGGAGCGGTCGGCCGTGTTCATCGTGCCAATCACGTCAACGTTGGAAGGCACACTGAATGGCTCGTCCGAGTAGGGCAATGTCAAGGTCACTGCATGCTCTGCACCTTCGCGCTTATCGACCTCGATCAGGGTGATCAGCTCGCCGAAGATCTTGCTGATATTGCCGCGGTTGATTTCGTCGATGACCATCGCGTAGCGCCGCTGTCCGTCGCTCCTGGCCTTTTCGCACAAACGGCGGAAAGCGCCTGCCTTGATCGTGTAGCGGACCTCAGCCGAGGTATCGGCAGTCGTGTCGTTATCAAGCGACGCCTTGTCGTCGCCGGACAGCACCGGACGCAACCCTTCGACAAACTCCTCGTAGCCGTAGGACTGGTGGAAGGTCACGAATTCGTAGCGCTTGGTCTTGTCGTTCGAGGTGTATTGCTCCGCCAGCAAGGTTTGCAGCGTGAGGGTCTTACCGGTACCGGGAGGGCCGAAATAGATCTGGTTGCGAGGGCGGATCACTGCCGGTGCAGCCGATGCAGGTGGATGTTGAGTTTCGTCGACAACGTCGCCTTCTTCGCTACCGTAAGCGTCAGGCCAACGAGCAACGCGCCCGACCCGATAAGTGTTCTTGGGGTTATTTTTCCTTTCGGCGTTTGCCTGTTCAAAAAACCGAACCATCTCATCATCCAGCACACTGCGCGGAGATTTGCCGACCTGCGTGTCGAAAGGCGTCCAGCTCATGGAAACCCTATCGTCTTGCACAAACAGCTTCCCTATCTGTACTGATTTGCTCGATTGGTTTTTCTCGCCGAAGACCAGTTGGACGTTGGTGGTCCTGGTAGCCCACCAGTCCAACCCCAACTCATGCACTGCAATGGCCAAGCGCACGAACAACCCTGTCGTTTCAGCACTCCAGTTCGGTTGCCGTTTTCTGAAGTCCTCACAGACCTGAAAATGCCCCAGCACCTCGGCCGTACTCAGCGTGGTGACCAACCCTAATTGCTCAGCCATCTTGTCGTATCCAATACCAAAGTTTTCAATTGCCGCAGCGCTCCACTCGACGAGCGCCTCAAAACCAAGTTTCAACCCCGCTTCGGCGGGCAGCAGCGCAACCACGGGCGAAGCGCCCATCGGTCCGCGCAGCTGTTGGTAACGCGACCGCAGGTTGGGATCGGTGATCTTCGTATCGACCAGATCGATCTTGACGACAAAGCCGTGATCAGCATCCATACCGACGGTGTAGGCCAGCCCTGGTGGGGCATCAGGACGCGGATAGATGCGTGCCCAGTTGTAGCCAAGAAACTTCTGGCTCCACTGGGCAGTTGGTTTACGGATGACCCTGGGGCCGATGCTATTCGGAAAGAGCTTTTGCTGTAGCGCCTTCGCCCAGAGTTTGGTCGCGTTATAGGCCTCACGCTGTTGGCTGTAGGCTTGTCGGTGAGCTGCGTCATTCTTGTCGAAAACCTGGCCGTTCCAGACTTTCAGGGATTCGAACTGATCACGGGTAAAAGAAAGGGAAGTCACGCGTCGCGGGTCCTTGCGCTGAAATTGATTTCATAGTGACATCATCTTGAATGGCCGGATAGAGACCGCACAGGCACTCGCTATGCCCGACAGACACTCCCACCCGTTATGTCACCCCGGAAAATTCGCGACCTGAAAATGCAACACTTAAATATCAATCACATTTTTTATTCTGAAAAATAATAATAAAAATAGATCGAAACGGTATTTCTGCCCTTCCCCAGCCCCTTGCTACAGTCCTTCCAGACCCGACCCCTCGCACGGTGGAGGCGCCCGACCTAGCCACCTGCGAGTACGCCCCGATGAGCCATAGCATCAGCCGCCTGCCGAACCACAATCACCGCCTGCAACTCAGCGCCCCCACCACCCACGCCGACCCGCTCGCCGAACGCCAGCACCGCAAGCAGCGCCTGGCCGCGTCCTATCGCCTGTTTGCCGAACTGGGCTTCGAGGTCGGCCTGGCCGGGCATTTCACCGCCCGCGATCCGCTGGAAACCGATCATTACTGGATCAACCCGCTGGGCGTGCCCTTCGCGCAGATCCGCAGCAGCCATCTGCTGCGGGTCAATGGTCAGGGCGTGGTGGTGGAAGGCGACGGCTTGCTCAACACCAGCGCCCTGGAGCTGCACTACGAACTGCAAAAGGCTCGCCCGGAGGTGGTCGGCATCGCTCATCTGCATGGCTTCCATGGCCGGGTCTGGTCGTCCCTCGGCCAGCTGTTCCAGCCGATCACCGCCGAGTCCTCGGCCTTCGTCGGCGAGCAGGTGCTGTTCGACCGGCATGCCCTGCGCAACGCCGATGGCACTCTGTTGCAGGACCGCGACCAGGTGGCCCAGGCCTTCGTCGAGACCTTTGCCGACAACAACCTGCTGGTGTGGCAGAACCACGGCCTGTGGACCACCGGCCAGAGCGTGGAGAGCGCAGCCTGGCGCTTCATCCTTGCCGACGACACCGCCCGTGCCCATCTGCTGGCCTATTCCGCCGGCCAGCCACGCATTCCCGAACTGGGCGAGGACAGCTTCAACCCGGCCCAGCGCGAACTGTTTGGCTGGCTGAACTTCCTGCCGCTATGGGACCGTATCGTCGCGCAACAACCCGACCTGCTGGACTGAGGAGCCGACCATGGCGATCGATCTGCACCGCCGCCGCTTCCTCCGCCACAGCGCCCTGCTCGGCCTGGCCGCGGGTGTTGCGCCGGCCCTGGCCAGCAACCAGACGCCGCTGAGGGTCTGGCGCTACAAGGGCCAGGCCGCGAGCTTCCTCGGCGATGCCGGACAAGCCGCGACGCCTTATCCCGTGGAGTGGGTGGATGTGCCCGGCGGCGCCATGGTCCTCGAAGCCTTCGCCAGCGCCAGTCTCGACTATGCCTTCATGAGCCCGGTACTGCCGTTGTTCGCCAGCGCCGCCGGCAATCCGCTGGTGCTGATCGCCAGTTACCAGGGCGAGCAGAACCGCAGCGGCCTGATCGTCAAGAAAGGCAGCGGCATCCGTTCTATCGCCGACCTCAAGGGCAAGCGCATCAGCTTCGTGCGCGCGACCGATACCCATTACCTGCTGCTCAATCTGCTCAAGGACAACGGCCTGGAGCTAGCCGATATCCAGGCCCGGGCGATGCCGGCGCGGGATGCGCTGATCGCCTTCCAGAACGGCCATCTCGACGCCATGGTCTGCGGCGGGATCGGCGCCCTCCAGGCCCTGACCCAGATGGACGGCGAACTGCTGGACGAGGCCAGTCGCTACCAATGCGGCAACTACCTGATCGCCACCAGTGCCAAGGCCCTGGAGCAGCCCGGCAAGCAGGCGCAGATCGCCGATTTCCTCGCCCGCGAGCGGGCCATCTGGGACTGGGTGGAACACCACCCCGAGGCCTGGGCAGAACGCAGTGAAACCCTGACCGGGATTTCCCGCGAGCTGTACCTGCAACAGTTCAACCAGCGCCAGTTGCCCTGTCGCCTGCTGCCGGTCAGCGAAGCCGACATCGCCGCGCAGCAACGCATCGCCGACCTGTTCCACAGCAGCGGCCTGATCCGCCAGCCGCTGGCGGTCCGCGACTTCTGGGACCAACGCTTCACCCCCTTGCTCAGCGGCCAGGGATCCGCCGCGGCATAACCGTACCGGCGCGCGCCGGACGCAAGACAGGCACGCCAGACCACGGGAGCAATGGACCTCTCGCGGGCCCGGCCATGCCTGCAAAACGTGAAAACAACCGATGAGAGCCCGTTCGATCGCACATCCAGGGCCTGACTGCCAATCGAACCCTTAGGAACCGTCATGAAGTCCGTACTCACCCCCTTGTCCATGGCCCCGGCGCTGCTCGCCGGCTACCTGTTCAGCCCGCTGGCGCTGGCCGCCGACAACGACACCGCGCTCGGCACGGTGGTCGTCACCGGCTCGCGCGGCAGCGAAGTGCGCACCGTCACCAGCAGCCCGGCGCCGATCGACGTGATCGACAGCAAGCAGCTTGAACAGACCGGCTCCAGCAGCCTGCGCGAAGCCCTGCAAAAGACCCTGCCGTCGTTTTCCCAGCGCCCCTCCGGTACCTCCAACGACAGCGTCGCCCGCCCCTACAGCCTGCGTGGCCTGAACGGCTCGAACGTGCTGGTGCTGGTCAACGGCAAGCGTCGCCACAACAGCTCGGTGATCAACCTCGACTCCACCGCCGCCTACGGCACCAACCCGGTGGACCTGGACCTGATCCCGGTCAGCGCCATCGACCATATCGAGGTACTGCGCGACGGCGCCTCGGCGCAGTACGGCTCGGATGCCATCGCCGGGGTGATCAACATCATCCTCAAGCGCAACGCCGAAGGCGGTTCGGTCAGTACCCAGTACGGCCAGTACTACGAGAACGGCGACGGCGGCAATCTGCGCCAGACCCTCAACCAGGGCCTGGCCCTGGGCGACAACGGCGGCTTCTTCAACTACGCCCTGGACGCCAAGTCGGTGCAGACCGCCACCCGTTCCCGCGAGGCCACCGGCAACCTGTACTTCGCCGGCGACCCGCGCAACGCCACGGCCGACCGCGAGGTGCAGAAGAACGGCCTGCCGAAGATCAAGGCGATCAACCTGTCGTACAACGCCGAGCTGCCGGTCAGCGACGACCTGACCCTGTACTCCTTCTCCACCCTCAGCCAGCGCGATGCCAAGGGCGGGCAGAACTACCGCCGGCCCAACTCGACCAACATCATTCCGGAGATCTACCCGGACGGCACCGCGCCCTTCTATACCCTCAAGGAGACCGACTACCAGGCCGCCGCCGGCGGCAAGGGCGAAATCGCCGAGTGGCACTGGGACCTCAGCTCCACCTTCGGCCGCGCGAAAAGCCAGGCCGGCGCCGACGAAACCCTCAACGCCTCCCTCGGCCCGAGCAGCCCGACCCACTTCGATACCTACAGCAACACCTTCGACCAATGGACCAACAACCTCGACCTGACCCGCGCCTTCGAGGTCGGCCTGAGCAAACCGTTGCAGGTGTCCTGGGGCCTGGAACACCGCCACGAGCGCTACAAGACCGAGTCGGACGATGCGCTGTCGTGGATCAACGGCGGCTATATCTACCCCAGCGGCCCGCTGGCCGGACAGCCCGGCTCGGTAGGCGCCCAGGGCGCGATCACCCTGACCCCGGAAGACGCCGGCCAGGCCAGCCGCAACAGCTACGCCAGCTACCTCGACCTCGGTTTCAACCCCACCGAAAAGCTCTACCTGGGCGCCGCCGCACGCTTCGAGAAATACGACGACAGCAGCGGCAACACCCGCAGCGGCAAGCTCACCGCGCGCTATGACTTCACCCCGACCTTCGCCGTGCGCGGCACGGTCAGCAACGGCTTCCGCGCGCCATCGCTGTCCCAGTCCACCTACGCCCAGACCGCCAACCAGTACACCGTGGTCAATGGTGTCTCGCAGTTCGTCGAGGCCAAGACCGCGCGGGTCGACTCAGCACTGGCCAAGGCCCTCGGCGCCGAGGACCTGAGCCCGGAGAAATCGCGCAATATCAGCCTCGGCCTGACCTGGCAGCCCCTGCCCCAGGCCAGCGTGACCCTCGACGCCTACCAGATCGAAATCCGCGACCGCATCGCCCTGACCGGCTTCCTCTACGGCAACGGCGTCGACCAGATCCTGATCGACAACGGCTACAAGCCGGGCTACCGCATCAAGTACTTCACCAACGCCGCCGACACCACCACCCGCGGCATCGACCTGGTGGCCGACTACCGGGTCGACTACGGTCGCTTCGGCCGGGTCAAGTACGGCCTGGGCGCCAACTACAACAAGACCGAGATCGACGACATCAAGCAGACCCCGGCTGCGCTCAAGGCCGCCGGCAACAACCTGGAACTGTTCGATCGCGTGGCCCAGGGCTACCTGACCGTGGCCAACCCCAAGACCAAGCTGATCCTCAGCGCCAACTGGCAGATCGAACGCTTCACCGTGAACGCCGCGGTGACCCGCTACGACAAGGTCACCGCCGTCGATGCCAACCCCAACTACGACGTGACCTTCGGCGCCAAGTGGCTGACCGATCTGGAAGTGGCCTATGCGGTCACCGACAACCTCGACGTCGCCGTGGGCGCCAACAACCTGTTCGACGTGCGCGCCGACAACGCCGCCTACCCGGCCGGCGACGTCAACGGCTTCCCCAAATTCGGCTCGATCTCGCCTTTCGATCCGTACGGCGGCTTCTGGTACACCCGCGTCGCCTACAACTTCTGACCCCACCGAACGAGCGCCCGCCGGGTTCGGCGGGCGCCAGGAGAATCCTTATGAGCCATGGCCAGTTCGTACTCGGCGCGTTCATTCCCGGCACCCTCAGCGGCAGCGCCTGGCGCCTGCCGGAGGCGCCGCTGGACACCTTCAAGAGCCTGGAGCACTACCAGTACATCGCGCGCAAGCTGGAGGCCGGGCGCTTCCACTCGCTGTTCTTCAACGACACCCTCGACGTCAAGCTCGACCTGGCCCTGCAACGCGGCCCCAACAGCGTGCGCTGGGACCCGCTGATCCTGGCTCCGGCGCTGGCCGCCAGCACCCGCCATATCGGCCTGATCGCCACCGCCAGCACCACCTACAACGAGCCCTACAACGTGGCACGCAAGTACGCCGCGCTGGATCACCTGAGCGGCGGCCGCGCCGGCTGGAACCTGGTGACCTCCCTCGGCGGCGGCGAGAACTTCAACCGCCAGGACCATGTCGAGCATGACGACCGCTACGCCCGCGCCGAAGAGTTCTACGACGTGGTCAGCGGCCTGTGGGACAGCTGGGCCGACGATGCCTTCGTCCAGGACAAGGCCAGCGGCACCTGGCTGGATATCGACAAACTGCATGTACTCGACCATCAGGGCGAGCACTTCCAGGTGCGCGGCCCGCTCAACGTTTCGCGCTCGCCCCAGGGCCACCCGGTGGTGGCCCAGGCCGGCGCCTCGGTGGCGGGCAAGCGCCTGGCGGCACGGGTCGGCGAACTGATCTTCACCGCCCAGCACACCATCGCCCAGGGCCTGGCCTTCTATGAAGAAACCAAAAGCGCAGCCGCCGCGTTTGGTCGGGGTGCCAACGAACTGAAGATCCTCCCCGGCGTCTCGCCCGTGGTCGGCAAGACCCTGGCCGAAGCCCAGGCCAAATACGACCGCCAGCAGGAACTGCTGGAACCGAAGGCCTTCCTCAGCTCCATCTCGAAGTTCGTCAGCCTCGGCTACGACCTCTCCGAACTGCCCTTCGACGAGGTGGTGCCGCTGCCGCCGGAGCAGTTCACCACCAACACCCACCAGAGCCGGCAGAAGCTGGTGTTCGACCTGATCCGCCGCGAACGCCCCACCGTGCGCGAGCTGTTCAACCAGCTCACTTCCGGCGGCCACCGCATTCTCATCGGCACCCCCGAGAGCATTGCCGACGACCTGCAAGCCTGGTTCGAAGCCGGTGCCGCCGACGGTTTCAACATCATGTTCAGCGGCCTGCATTCGGCCATCGACGACTTCGTCGACGGTGTGGTTCCCGAGTTGCAACGGCGCGGCCTGTTCCAGCGCGAATACGCCGGCACCACGCTGCGGGAAAACCTCGGCCTGCCCTACCGCGCCAATCGCCATTTCTAAGGAGCGTCCATGTCCCGATCCCTGGCTTCACTGAGCCTGGCCGTCGCCCTGGCCCTGGCCGGCTGCGACCAACCCTCCGGGCAGCAAGCCACCAGCGGCGCCCCCGCCCAGCCACAAAACGGTGGCGTGCTGCGCGTGGCTTTCGATGGCGATCCCAACTGCATCGACCCGCAGCAGGCCGGCAACAACACCGCGCTCAACGTCGGTCGGCAACTGGTGGACTCGCTGACCGACCAGGACCCGCAAAGCGCCGAGATCCTGCCCTGGCTGGCGGAGCGCTGGGAGGTCAGCGACGACTCGCGGCAATTCACCTTCCACCTGCGCGAAGGGGTGACCTTCGCCGATGGCAGCCCGCTGGATGCAGCGGCGGTGAAGGCCAATTTCGAGGCGATCCTGGCCCTGGGCGCCCGTGCGCAACTGGCGGGCACCTACCTGGCCGGGCTGGAGTCGGTGGAGGTAAGCGGACCGCTGAGCGTGCGGGTCACCTTCAAGCAGGCCAACGCCCAGTTTCTCCAGGCCAGCTCGACCATGAGCCTCGGCCTGTTGTCCCCCGCCACCCTCAAGCTCAGCGCCGAAGAACGGTGCCAGGGCGCGCTGGTGGGCACCGGGCCCTTCACGGTGAAAAGCTTCGAGCACAACCGGCTGGTACGCATCGACGCGCGACCCGACTACAACTGGCCATCCTCCCTCGCCGGGCATCAGGGCCGTGCCTGGCTGGACGCCATCGAGTTCCATATCCTCCCCGAGTCCGGTGTGCGCCTGGGCAGCCTGCTGTCGGCGCAGATCGATGTGAACACCAGCGTGCCGGTGCAGGACGAGGCGGTGCTGGAAGCCCAGGGCGTGCCGTCGATCAACCGGCCCAATCCGGGCATCGTCTTCAGCCTGACGCCGAATGTGTCACGGCCACCGCTGGACGAACTGGCGGTACGCCAGGCGCTGAACAAGGCCATCGACCGCAGCCAGTTCCAGGGGGTGATCTCTCGTTACCAGAAACCGGCGACCTCGGTGCTGGCCAGCAGCACACCGTATTACCAGGACCTCGGCAGCCACCTCGGCTACGACCCCGAGGGTGCCGGCAAGCTGCTGGACGAGGCCGGCTGGCGCAAGGGCGCCGATGGCTGGCGCCAGCGTGACGGCAAGCGCCTGGCCTTCGCCCTCGACTACTGGCAGGCGACCACGCCGGTGCTGGAGCTGGTGCAACAGCAACTGCGCCAGATCGGCGTCGAGCTGCGCCTGAACAAATCCACCATCGGCCAGGTCAGCCTGCAACAGACCTCCCTCGACTACAGCCTGTGGTTCTTCAACCTGACCCGCGCCGATCCGGACGTGCTGCGCACGGTGTTCCTGTCCTCCGGGCGCAATGTCAATGTCCGTGGGCCGCAGGCCCTGGACCAGACCCTGCTGGACTCGGCGGCCAGTCTCGATCCCGCCAAGCGCGGCACCCTGATCCAGCAGGCCAGCGCCGAACTGCTCGACCAGGGCCATGTCATTCCGCTGGTGGAAGCAGCGACGGTGACGGCCTACCGCGAGGTGGTCCATGGCCTGCACTACGAGGCCTCGACCCGCCTGCAGTTCTACGACACCTGGCTGGCCCGGCCAGGGAGCCATTGACCATGACTACCTCTCCTCTCTGGCGCCTGGCCCAGGCCCTGCTGGTGCTGTGGGCAGCCTTCAGCCTGTCGTTCGCCATCCTCTACGCGCTGCCGGGTGACCCGGTGGCGATCCTCCTGGCCCAGAGCGGCGAGCCGGGCACGGCAAACCCGGCCCAGGTCGCCGAGCTGCGCGCCCGCTACCACCTCGACGGCAGCCTATGGCAGCAGTACGGCGGCGCCTTGTGGCGCCTGGCACACCTCGACCTTGGCCTGTCCCTGCAAACCGGCAAGCCGGTGGCCCAGGCACTGGCAGCGGCCTTGCCGGCGACCCTTGCCCTGGCTTTCGCCGCCCTGCTGATCGCCGTGCCGCTGGGCATAGGCGTGGCCCTGGCAGCGCATCAGGTACGCCGTCGACCCTTGCAAGCGGCCCTGCACAACGCCCCGGCGCTGGTGGTGTCGTTGCCGACCTTCTGGGTCGGCCTGCTGTTGCTGCAACTGTTCTCCTTCCACCTGCACTGGCTGCCGGCCATGGGCGACCACGGCATCACCGGCCTGGTGCTGCCAGCCGTGACCCTGGCCCTGCCCTGCGCGGCGATGATCGCCCAGGTGCTCGGGCGCTCCATCGCCAGCGTCAGCCAGCAGCCGTTCGTCCAGGCCCTGCGCAGCAAGGGCGTGGGCCGCTGGCGGCTATTGACCGGGCATATCCTGCACAACGCGGCGATCCCCCTGCTCAGCCTGACCGGTACCCTGCTGGGCAACCTGCTGGCCGGCGCGGTGGTCACCGAGACGGTGTTCTCCCGCGACGGCGTCGGCCGCCTGGCCCAGACCGCCGTGGCCAGCCAGGACATCGCCGTGGTCCAGGGCGTGGTCCTGCTGGCCGCCACGCTCTACGTGCTGACCAACCTGCTCACCGACCTGCTGTATCCCCTGCTCGATCCGCGCATTCGCCAAGGGAGCCGTCCATGATCCTGAACCCTGCCGTCTCGTCCTCGCGGCCGCTGCGCTATTGGCCCGGGTTTCCGCTGGCCCTGAGCCTGCTGCTGTTTCTCCTGCTGCTGGGCTGGGCGTTGTTTCCGACCCTGTTCAGCAGCGCCGACCCGCTGCTCGCCGACCCGGTCCAGACCCTGCGCCCGCCCTCGGCCGAGCACTGGTTCGGCACCGATCATCTGGGCCGCGACCTGTATGCCCGCTGCGTGCATGGTGCGGCGCTGTCGTTGCAGGCCACGGCCATCGCAGTGTTGATCGCGTTGCTCGCCGGCACCCTGCTCGGCGGCGTCGCCGGCTGGTTCGGCGGCCTCGCCGACCGGGTGCTGGCGGTGCTGGTGGAGGTGCTGATGGCGATTCCCGCCCTGCTCCTGGCCATGGCCATCGTCACCGCGCTGGGCTTCGGCACCCTGGAAATCGCCGTCGCCGTGGGGCTGTCATCGGTGGCGGTATTCGCCCGCCTGGCCCGCGGTGAAGTGCTGCGCTGGCGCAGCCGGACTTTCGTCGAAGCGGCACAGGTAGTCGGCGTCGGCCCCTGGACCAATCTGTGCCGGCACGTACTGCCCCACGCGGCCGGGCCGTTGCTGGCCCTGGCCGCACTGGAGTTCGCCAGCGCGGTGCTGGCGGTATCGGCGCTGAGCTTCCTCGGTTTCGGCGCTCCGCCGCCGCAGCCGGAATGGGGCCTGCTGATCGCCGAAGGGCGCAACTACATGGTCGCCGCCTGGTGGTACACCACCCTGCCAGGGCTGGTGGTGGCGGGCGTGGTGCTCGCTACCCAGCAACTGGGCCGGGGACTGCAACGTTTTCAAGGAGAGCAGCCATGAGCGCGCCACTGGTTCGTATTCGCCACTTCGGCGTCGAGTATCCGGGGGCGGCGCAGCCCGCCGTGGCAGAACTGGAGCTGGAGATCGCCGCCGGCGAGATCGTCTGCCTGGTGGGCGAGTCCGGCTCGGGCAAGTCGACCACCGCCGCCGCCCTGGCCGGGCTGCTGCCAGCGTCGGCGCGCCTGCAAGGACAGCTTTGGTTGCAAGGCCAGGCGCTGGACAGCCTCGACGAACGTGCCTGGCGCCAGCGCCGCGGCCGGCTGGTGGGCTTCGTGCCGCAGGACCCGGGTACCTCGCTGGACCCGGTGAAAACCATCGGCGCCCAGGTGGTCGAAGCCATGACCGTGCATGGCGTCCCTGCCGCCGACGCTCGACCGCGCGCCCTGCAACTGCTGCGTGAGGTCGGCCTCAAGGCGCCGGAAACCCTGCTTACGCGCTACCCCCATCAACTGTCCGGCGGCATGTGCCAACGGGTGTTGATCGCCATTGCGCTGGCCAACGACCCACCGCTGCTGATCGCCGACGAACCCACCAGCGCCCTGGATGTCAGCGTGCAGCGGCAGATTCTCGATCGCTTGCAGGTACTGGTGCGCGAGCGCGGCAGCAGCCTGCTGCTGATCACCCATGACCTGGCGGTGGCCCTGGACCGCGCCGACCGGATCCTGGTGATGCGCCACGGCCGTTTGCTGGAAAGCGGCACGCCGGCGCAGCTCTGGCATGCGCCGCAGCATCCCTACACCCGCCAGTTGCTCCAGGCATCGCCGCTGGCGCGCTTGCAGCAACGTCGTGTGGCACCCGCAGCCACTCGGGCGCCAGCGCTGCTGCAAGTGACCAGTCTCCAGCGACGCTTCAACCGGGAGGGGCCGGCAGCGCTGGAAGGCGTCAGCTTCAGCCTGCAACGGGGCACCACCACCAGCCTGGTGGGCGAATCCGGATCGGGCAAATCCACCACGGCGCGGATCATTCTCGGGCTTGAATCGGCCAGCGCTGGCAGCGTGCGTTTCGACGGACTGGAAGTGCTCGGTGCCAGCCGACGCGAGCTGCACGGTTATCGACGGCGGGTGCAACTGGTCTACCAGAACCCGTGGGCGGCGCTGGATCCACGGCATGATCTGCTGGCGATCATCAGTGAACCGTTGCGCGCGTTCGGTATCGGCCAGCGCCGGGACGACCGGGCGCGGGTGCTGGAGTTGCTGGAACGTGTCGGTCTGCCGGGCGAACTGCTGCATCGTCGCCCTGCCCAGCTCTCCGGCGGGCAACGACAGCGGGTCGCCATTGCCCGGGCGCTGGCAGTGCAACCGGAGTTGCTGGTGCTGGACGAACCGCTGTCGGCGCTGGATGCTCCGGTGCAGGCACAGGTGCTCGACCTGCTGCAACGCCTGCAACGGGAGCTGGGGCTGACCTATCTGTTCATCTCCCACGACCTTGCCACAGTGCGCGGGATCAGCGACCAGGTGCTGGTGATGAGCCAGGGCCGGCTGGTGGACCAGGGGGCGACCGAGGAGGTGTTCGGCCGGCCGGGGAGCGAGTACACGCGGCGGTTGCTGGAGGATATGCCGGGGCAATTGGTGCCGCAGGTGCTGTCGCAGGTGCAGGTTGCCGGGCTTTGATAAATGCCGGGGTCAGGGTTGTGGCTGATGGTTTCTCCGGTTTACACACCCCGGCCGTGCGGCGCGGTCCAGGTAGGCCTTCGCTCGAGATGTGTATGTATCCATGCTCATCGCCGGCAAGCCGGCTCCCACAGGGTCCTGGGCCAGCCATGGATCTGGTGGCCGACGCGGGCCCTGTGGGAGCTGGCCTTGCCAGCGATGAGGCCGTTCAGGCCGGCACATGTCGTGGACGTCGACCCCAAAAACCCCGGTGCACCGCCTACCCCGGAGGCTGCGCTGGGAGCCGCCATCGCACCCTATGTCGGCCGCGCCATGGTCATGCCCCTGGTCCGCCGTGTACAGGGCAAACCACTCCTGACAGCTTCCATCGATGACGAAAACCTGCAGGCGTTATTGCGCAAGGTCATGCGCGAGCAGCGTCATGTCAGATCATCCTTCGATCCTGTCGAAAGTGAACTTGCCGGTGGGAATGACGTAACTGGTGGTCGATAGTGCGGGCAAACTCCCGCAACCACTCCCCCCACACGCTCAAACGACCATTACCCCGGCTAATTCCAGTCGTTATTTACCAAACTCCGCGCTAGGATAGCGACTCATTATCAATTGCATCTGACTCTCGATATGGATCGCCTCGCGAATTCGCCGCCCCTCACCGTGGACGAGCTGTACACCGATCATCACGGCTGGCTGTTCGCCTGGCTGCGGCGCAAGCTGGGTTGCGCGCACAACGCCGCCGATGTGTCCCATGACACTTTCCTGCGTATTCTCATGGCCCCAGGCAGCCTGGCCGACATGCGCCAGCCCAGGGCCTACCTGAGCACCACGGCGCGCCGCCTGATCATCGACGAGGCCCGGCGCAAGCGCCTGGAAAGCGCCTATCTCGAAGAACTCGCGCGACACGCCGAAAGCGGCGAGACGGCGCCGTCCGCCGAGCAGGTTCATGCCAGCCTGCAAGCCCTGGAAAACCTCTGCTTCGCCCTTGAGGGCCTGGGCGAAAACGCCCGCCAGGTCATCGTCCTGCGTTATCTCACCGGCCTGTCCCAGGTGGACATCGCCCAACGCCTGGGCATCTCCGAGCGTATGGTCCGCAAGCATCTGGTGCAGGGCCTGCTGCATTGCAACCAGGCACTGAATGTCTGAATCGTGATCGACGACGATATCCTCGAGCAGGCTGCCGAATGGCTGGTACGCCTCGATGAAGCCGACTGCCGCGATGACGAGCGCCAGGCCTTCGTCCTGTGGTGTGCAGCCGACCCACGACATGCCCGTGCCGTCGAGCAGATGCGTCTGGTGATCGGCCAGTTCGCCGGTTTGCACGGCGCACCACAGGCCGCCGAGGCTGCACTGGACAGCGCCTTGCGCATGCCGCGTCGGCGCATTCCGCGCAGCGCCGTCGGCTTGGGCATGGCCCTGCTGGCCGTGGCGATCATCCTCGGCAGCAACGACGAGCTGCGCGACAACTGGCGCGCCGACCTGCATACCGCGCCAGGCGAGTGGCGCCGCGAACGCCTGGCCGACGACAGCCTGCTGACCCTGGCCGGCAACAGCGCGGTACGCCTGCACTACGACAATGGCCAGCGCCGGGTCGAGCTGCTCCATGGCGAGATCCGCGTCGACGTGGCGGCGGATCCGCAACGACCATTCCTGGTCACCACCCGCGACGGTAGCATGCGCGCCCTCGGTACCCGCTTCATCGTCAGCCGCGAGGAACACGCGACCCTGCTCGGCATGCTGCACTCACGGGTGCTCGCGCAAAGCGCCGACCTGAGCAAAAGCCTGCAGGTCGATGCCGGGGCCCAGGTGCGTATCAGCGAGCACGAGATCAGCGGCGCCGGCAGCTTCGACCCGCAGATCCGCGAGCAGGCCTGGCAACGCCGACAACTGGTGGTGCACGACATGCCGCTGGGCCAGGTCCTCGACCAACTGGCCCGGCAGCAACGCGGGTATTGGCTGTACGACAGTACGGCACTGGAAAACCTGCGGGTTTCCGCAGTGCTGCCGCTGGATGACAGCCGCGCCGCACTGGCCCTGATCGAGGACATCCTGCCGGTGCGGGTACAGCGTCTGACACCCTGGCTGTTGCGCATCACGGCGAAAAAAGAATGATTTACCAATGACAGTGGTTCCGCTTTTCCAGGCCCGTCCGTCAAGGAGGCGCCAACCCAAGAAAACGGAGCCGTTTACCCATGTCCCATCCCGTAGCAATCTCGCTGCCCCGACGTAATCGCCTGGTGCCCCTGGCCCTGGCCATCCAGCTCGCCCTGCCCCTGCTCGGCGGCGCCCTGGTCGCCGCACCGGCCCATGCCGCCGACACCCGCTTCGATATTCCCGCCGGCAGCCTGGATGACAGCCTCAAGCGCTTCGCCCAGCAAAGCGGCATTGCCATCCTCTACCCCAGCGCCAGCGTCAACGGCCTCGGCGCGGCAGCCCTGCAAGGCAGCTTCGACATCGACGAAGGCCTGGCGCGCCTGCTGGCCGGCAGTGGCTACCGCGCCGAAGCCGGTGCCCATGGCTATCGCCTGGTACGCCTGGAACAGTCCGGCACGCTGGAGCTGGAAAGCACCAGCATCGTCAGCAACCCGCTGGGCACCATCACCGAAGGCAGCGGCTCCTATACCCCGGGAACCATCGCCACGGCCACGCGCCTGGTCCTGACCCCGCGCCAGACGCCGCAGACCATCTCCGTGGTCACCCGTCAGCACATGGACGATTTCGGCCTGAACGCCATCGACGAAGTAATGCGCCACACGCCGGGCATCACCGTGTCGACCTACGACAGCGAACGCACCACCTACTACTCCCGCGGCTTCCCGGTCCAGAACTTCCAGTACGATGGCATCCCGACCCTGCGCAACGACGCCTACTCGGCCGGCAATACCCTGAGCGACACGGCGATCTACGACCGTGTCGAAGTGATCAAGGGCGCCTCCGGCCTGCTTTCCGGCGCCGGCGCCCCCGGTGCAACCATCAACCTGGTGCGCAAGAAACCGACCCACGAATTCGCCGGACATGTCAGCCTCGGCGCCGGCTCCCGGGACAACTACCGCAGCGAGTTGGACCTGTCCGGGCCGTTGAACGACAGCGGCAGCATCCGTGGCCGGGCGGTGGCAGCCTATCAGGACAAGCATTCGTTCCAGGACCACTACGAGCGCAAGATCAGCACCTACTACGGCATCCTCGAAGCCGACCTGAGCGAGGACACTTTGCTGACCCTGGGCGCGGATTATCAGGACAACGATCCCAAGGGCTCGACCTGGGGCGGCGTGCCGCTGTTCGACAGCAATGGTGATCGGGTCGACGTATCGCGCTCGTACAACCCTGGTGCCCAGTGGAGCAGCTGGGCGCAGTACACCCGCTCGGCATTCGCCGCCCTGGAGCATCGCTTCGCCAACGACTGGCTGGCCAAGGTCCAGCTCAATCACCAGATCAACGGCTACCACGCGGTGATGGGCTCGGCCAGCGGCGGCAACCCGAATCCGCTGACCGGTGCCGGCGCCACCATGTTCATGGGCAAGTACGTCGGCGAAACCAGGACCGACACCGCCGAACTCTACGCCACCGGGCCGTTCCAGCTGTTCGGCCGCGAGCATGAGCTGGTGGTCGGTGCCAGCGCCTCCCACGCGGAATGGGACGGCAAGGGCTATTACGATTCCAGCTACAACCGCAACGTCGCGAACTTCTACACCTGGACAGGCGACGTCGGCATGCCGAACTGGGGCACCCCGTTCCTGTTCAACGACCAGACCACCCGCCAGACCGGCAGCTACATCACCGCCCGCTTCAAGCCCAGCGACGACCTGGCGCTGATCCTCGGCAGCCGTTTCGCCAACTACACCCTCACCGGCGACACCTACAGCAAGGAAACCGGACGGGTCATCCCCTATGCCGGCGCGGTCTACGATCTGGACGAGAACTTCTCGCTGTACGCCAGCTACACCAGCATCTTCAAGCCGCAGACCCTGCCCGACCGCAACAACAAGCCGCTGGAACCAGATGAAGGCGACAACTACGAGGTGGGGGTCAAGGCCGAATTCTTCGATGGCCGCCTAAACGCTAGCCTGGCCTGGTTCGAGATCAAGCAGGACAACCGCGCCGAGGCCGACCTCAACTACAACGCCAGCCCCAGCTACCCGGGCCTGGGCTATGCCTATGTCGGCACCAAGGCCAGGACCAAGGGCATCGAAGCGGAGATTTCCGGCGAACTGGCGCCTGGCTGGCAGGCCCAGGCCGGCTATACCCACAAGGTGATCCGCGACAGTGACGGCGACAAGGTCTCGACCTGGGAGCCGGAGGACCAGTTCAGCTTCTACACCAGCTACCAGTTGCCCGGTGCCCTCTCGGACCTGACCGTCGGTGGTGGTGCACGCTGGCAGAGCAAGGCCTGGCAGGCGGTGACCAACCCGGTCCACGGCGCCCAGGACGTGACCCAGGAAGCCTACTGGCTGGTGGACCTGATGACCCGTTACCAGATCACCGACAAGCTGTCGGCTTCGGTGAACCTGAACAACCTGTTCGACAAGAAGTACTACAACAACGTGGGCTTCTATAACACCGTCTACTACGGTGACCCGCGCAACCTGATGGTCAGTACCCGCTGGGATTTCTGAGCCGGGACTGCGTCGTCGGCAATGGCCTCATCGCCGGCAAGCCGGCTCCCACAAGGTTCCGGGCCAACCGCAGAATTCAGGCCAGACACAGCAACCTGTGGGAGCTGGCATTGCCAGCGATGGGGCCCGCAAGAACAACCCGACCAGCAAGATCGATGTCTAGGCTGACGGCCTCATCGTCGGCAACGCCGACTCCCACAGGGTTCAGGGCCAGCCGCAGGATCTGGGCGAGACACAAAACCTGTGGGAGCTGGCTTGCCAGCGATGAGCATGGGTATCTACACATCTTGAGCAAAGGCCGACGCGATCGCGGTAGGAGCTGCTTTAGCTGCGATGGACCGCGCAGCGGTCCCAAATCCTGTCTACCCAGTGAGCCTGGAAAAACGCGGCGGACCGAGCACGGTGAATCCATGATGCTGCTTGGTCAAAGGCTCGTGCGGGATGGTTTTGGGACCGCTAACGCGGTCCATCGCAGCTAAAGCAGCTCCTACCTGGACCGCGCCGCACGGGCGGTTTTTGTAAACCGGAAGATGTGTAGATACCCATGCAGCGATGAGGTCGGCAGCAACACCGCTACTGCGCGTCCGGGTCCGCATCCGGATCGAGGTCCGGATCAGCGTTCGTACCGGTCCGTCCAGGCTGTCCGCCGATATCCGGATTACCCGGATCCTGGCGCTGATCGATCCCCGGCGCCGCAGACAGTTGCAGCACTTCGCTGGTGTAAGCCCACTCCTTCTCCACAGCAGCCGGGTCGTCGTTCAGATGGGTGCCGTAGCTGGGGATGATCTGCTTCAGCTTGTCCTGCCAGGCCGGCGATTCCATGCGGTCCTTGAACACCTTCTTCATCAGGTCGAGCATAATCGGCGGCGCGGTGGAGGCGCCTGGCGAAGCGCCGAGCAGGCCGGCGATGCTGCCGTCCTTGGCCGCGACCACTTCGGTGCCGAGCTTGAGCACACCCCCCAGTTCCGGGTCCTTCTTGATGATCTGCACCCGCTGCCCGGCCTGCCACAGCCGCCAATCTTCCTTCTTCGCATGGGGGAAGTAGGTCTGCAGGGCGGCGAAACGGTCATCATCGTTCTGCATCAACTGGCCGACCAGGTACTTGACCAGGTCGAACTCGCGCACCCCGACCCGCACCATCGGCCAGACGTTGTGCGGCGACATGCTGGCGAACAGGTCAAGCAGCGAGCCTTCCTTGAGGAACTTGGTGGAGAAGGTGGCGAATGGGCCGAACAGGATCACCCGCTTGCCATCCAGCACCCGGGTATCCAGGTGCGGCACCGACATCGGCGGCGCGCCGGTGGAGGCGATGCCGTAGGCCTTGGCCATATGCTTGAGAGCGATGTCCTGGTTGTCGGTGACCAGGAACGAACCACCCACCGGGAAGCCGGCGTAATCCTTGGCTTCCTCGATACCGGACTTCTGCAGCAGCGGCAGTGCCGCGCCACCGGCACCGATGAACAGGAACTTGGCGTCGGTGCTGGTCTTGCTGCCATCCTTGAGGTTCTTGTACTCGACCCGCCAGGAGCCGTCGGCGTTGCGGGTGATGTCCTCGACCTCACTGTTGAGCTTGAGACTGAAGTTCTGCTGCTTTTGCAGGTAGCCCACGTACTGCCGGGTGATCTCGCCGAAGTTGACGTCGGTGCCGATCGGCGTCCAGGTCACCGCCAGCTTCTGCTGCGGATCGCGGCCTTCCATCATCAGCGGCACCCACTTGCGGATCTGCTCGTGGTCTTCCGAGTACTGCATCGGGCGGAACAGCGGGCTTTTCTGCAGGGCCTCGTAACGGCGCTTGAGGAACGAAATGTTGTCATCGCCCCAGACGAAGCTCATGTGCGGCGTGGAGTTGATGAACGAGCGCGGGTTGTTCAGCACCCCGTTCTTGACCTGCCAGGCCAGGAACTGCCGGGTGATCTGGAACGACTCGTTGATCTCCACCGCCTTGGTGATATCGATCTTGCCGTCCTTCTCCGGGGTGTAGTTCAACTCGGCCAGGGCCGAATGCCCGGTCCCCGCGTTGTTCCAGCCGTTGGAGCTCTCCTCGGCGACCTTGTCCAGGCGCTCGACCATCTCCATCGACCAGCCCGGTTCCAGCTCGTTGAGCCAGATCGCCAGGGTCGAGCTCATGATCCCGCCGCCCACCAGCAGCACGTCGACCTTCTTCGGCTCGGCGGCCTGAACGCCGGTGAAGCTGCATGCCAGCGCAAAGCCGACCAGCGCGCCTCTCCATTTGATCCTGCTATTCATCATTTCTCCCACGAGGCGAGCCTCGATGTGATTGGCGTGAGTTCCCTGCCCGATGGACCGACTACCCGCCCTTGTGCACGCAAGGCGCGAGGCACGACGGCGGACGCAGGTGTTCGAGGCCCGCCATCGACGAACAGTTCAAAGGTTAGCTGAGGTGTCGAGAGATGCGCATTGCCAAGGCAGCGCGCAGACAGCCGCTACCGGGAATGACGAAACAGCAGGAACGATCTTCAGGCCGGACGGGCGATAGAACCAGGCTGTGAAGAGCGTAGATGAACCGCTTGTAGGGCTCGGTCTGGGCCTGACACAAGCTGGCGGCGACGCACAACAGCAGGACGATGATGGAACGGATGGCAGATGAACAATCCCTGATGCCGGCGCGTTAACGAATACCCCGGGGCGCGGCCGAGGGGCACGGGCTCAGCGCCAGAGAGACACGAACCAGTCAAATTGTCCCCTGCGGTCACGGGAGAACAATGCCCAGCACACCGCCGGCAGCGCCACCAGGAGCAGTGCACCACCAATCAGGCCATAGCGCAGCGACGCCTCGGGACGATCGGGAACGGCCCGCAGGGACAGCATGATCACCCCGCATACCAGCACTGTCAGCAGATACAGCACGACGACCCGCCAACAGTAACCCCAAACGCCGATATTCACCGTGATATCGGCGGTGATCTTCGCCTGGTCTCCCCGCACAAGGTAGATCGACTGCACAGCCCGGAACGGGATGACAATGCAGAACATGGCATCCACCCACCATCGGCCCGGCTCGAGCCCCTCCCCCGGACGCAGCCATAGGAACAGCAAGGAGATGCCGATCAACAGGGCGACCGTCCTGGCTCTGACCGGGTCCATGGCGAAGCGTTCCTTGGTTGGGTCAGCCATGCACCACCCCTGCATCCACTGCCGGCTCACTGAGCACCACGTTTGCACGCAGACGCTGGGTGGCGTGAAGGCGCTTGACCAGTTTCATCGTGACCAGAGCAAGGGCAACCAGCACCACGTTGATGACGAGGGAAAACAGGATGAACAGCGCTGCGGTCGGAAGATCGGCTTGATACCGGGATTGGTAGGGCACCGAAATAACGAACAACAACGTCATCAACGCCAAGATGGTCAGGAACAAGGCCCACCAGCAACGCAGCAACCACAGCCCACGGACGGCATGGGACGGCACGGCTGTATGACTCACCTGCCAGATCTCGCACATGACCCGATACGGTCTCCACAGGTTCAGCAGGGGAATGAAAAAGCTCCCCACCGCCGCTCCAGGGGTATAGCGCAGGGAGTTGCCTGCGGCGAACTGCCAGGCATTGGAACTGACCCGATACACCCACCTGAGCATCAGCCCTCCCAGGATCACGAAGTCGATCCGGAAAAGTACGCCCACTGTGTTTTGGAGAGATTCATTGCTGTCTGCTTTCGCGGCGAACATTTCCTCGCTCAGGTAACCTCCTGCGTCGGCCACCCCCGACAATTGCAAGGTGCCGATATCGGCCATGCAGGAAAGCACGGCAACCGCGATCAGCACGTAGAGAAACGCGACCACCCATTTGTTCAGGGCACCCAGGTCCTTGTAGCCCTGTACCTGGTAGACGACCGGGTCCATCGCCGCTTCCAGTGCGTGTTTTTTGCGCAGATGACGGGAGACCAGCCACGCTGGCAGCATCAGCACGGTGTATGCAGCCAGCCACTGCCCCAACCAATGGGGACGATCGGCCGGCAGGACGTTGTCCGTATCGAAGATTTTCAAGAGCTGGAGGACGCAGGGCACGATCAGGATGAACAACCAGATACGGGACAGATCGACCTTCTTGCGCTTGAAATGGTTGATCACCGCTCCCAGCAAGAGCACCAGCAGCCACAACAGCAATAGCGACGGCAACCAAAAAAAGGGCGTTTCATACACGTTCATGAGTGAACTCAGAGGTTGTTCCTGGCAAGCGCCAGGGTTGGGGGCTATCGGCTGCGCAGGGCTCCATGACCACCCGGCTCGCCCTCAGGCGCTGGGCCGCATGGACTTGCTTGACCAGCCTCAGGGTGACGAAAGCGAGGACGGCAAGCAGTGTGTTCAGCACCATGTCCGCGAGGAACAAAACCTGCATGACTGCGAAGTCCTCGGATGCCCTCATTACCGGTGTAGACATGATCAACGTCAGGCCCACGGCCGCCAGCGACAAGCCCCACCACCAGCGCAGCAACGACAGCCGCCCCGCCGACTCCGGCGCATCCGGGCCATGGTTCACTTGCCAGATTTCACGCATCGCCTGCCAGGGCTTCCACAGTTGCAGCAGCGGGACGAAGAAACAGCCCACCGACCAGCCCGGTGTGTAGCGCAGCGGGCGGCCGGCGAACTGCCAGGCATTGAGGCTTGCCCGATAGATCCAACGCAGCAGCAAACCTGCCGAAATCAGGAAGATGATCATCATGTAGCCGGCGACCCCTCTCTGCAGGCGCTCGTTCCTGATGGCTTGCTCCAGGAACAGCGCCTGACCCGGATAGGCGTGATCGTAGGTCCAGATCAGGTGGTAACTCAGACCATCGGCAACGCTCGACAACAGGGTGATCACGATCTGCGCATAAAGAAATCCAACCACCCATTTGTTCAGGTCGCCCAGATCCCTGTAGCCCTCGACGGCATACGCCACCGGTCCCGCCAAGGCTTCCCGCGCGCGTTTTCGGCGGAAGCTCCAGGACACCAGCGCGGCTGGCACCACCAGCGTTAAATAGCTACCGAACCACGCACCCAGCATGTCGGGGCGGGCATTCGGTGCGACGAAGTCCACATTGAAGATACTGAGCAGGTCGATCACACAGGGGATCATGAGAACGATCAGGAAGCCCAGGGAAAAGTCGAGCTTCTTTCTGCGGAAATGGTTGATCACCGCTCCACCGAGCAAAACCAGCAGCCACAAAAAAAACAGCAAGACAGTTTTTGTCTCATGCATATCCATGGTTCCAGGTGAGAGCACAGGTTCATGGCCCGGTATTCCGGGTCCGGACAGGAAACTCGCTATCGAAGGGATCGACACCGGCGACAACCGGGCCAGGAACGGCAACAACGATCAAGTCGAAGTCAGGGGATAGGCATGGAGGTCTTCCTTGAGCGCAGATATTTCCGTAAACAACTGCGCGGGCAATGCTATCAAATAGCCACAACCGCCGTCGATTGCATCCTGCCAGCGAAAGAAACACATCAAGAAACCTTGATCCCAGCCGCAACAATCATGAATTTTTCCTGACCCAAGCCCGACATACCCTGTGCCGGAACCTCGAGTGCCCAAAGAGGCACCGGATCTCGATAACAACTCCAATACCTGCCGAGGATCCTCCATGTCCGTTCCGTCCAATCCCGACGAGCACCTGCTCGCCAGCCATGGCTACCGCCAGGAGCTGGATCGCGGCCTGAGCCTGTGGTCGTCGTTTTCCGTGGGCTTCGCCACCATTTCGCCGGTTGTCGGCATCTACTCGGTGATGTCCCTCGGCGCTATCAGCGTCGGGCCGTCCTGGGTGTGGATCGTGCCGCTGTGTTTGCTGTTGCAACTGAGCGTGGCCCTGGTCTACGCCGAGCTGTCGTCACAGTTCCCCCTGGCTGGCGGCTGCTATCAGTGGGTGCGGCGCCTGGTGGGTGATCGCCTGGCCTGGTTTACCGGGTTTCTTTACCTGGCCGCGGCACTGGCCTCGTTGACCACCGTGGCCTACCTCGGCGGCTTCTGGCTCGGCCTGCTGCTGTTCGACGCACCGCCCTCGGCCAACGCCCAGGTCGCCTGCGGCGCGGCCTTGCTGGCGCTGGGCCTGGGGGTCAACCTGCTGGGCATCAATCCGCTGAAGTACTTCGTCAACGCCGGGATCTTCGCCGAGGCCATCGCCTCCATCGGCATCGGCGTGCTGTTGCTGCTGTTCTTTCGCAACCATTCGTTCGAGCTGCTGTTCAGCACCATGGGCGCGGAAAGTGCCTCCGGTGGCTCCTATGTCAGCGGCCTGTTGACCGCCATGGCCGTGTGCGGCTGGGCCTTCCTCGGCTTCGACGCCTGCTCGCAGCTGTCCGAGGAAACCACCGATGCGCGGGTCTCCACGCCACGGGCGATCCTGCGTTCGATGCTGGTGGTGGGCCTGACCGTGATGCTCACCGCCTTCGCCGTGACCCTGTCGTTCAAGGACCCGGCGGCGGTGGTCAGCGGGCAGATCATCGATCCGGTGACCCCGGCGGTGACCGACGCCTTCGGCGCCTGGGCCGAGCGTCCCTTCGTCGCCATCGTGCTGATCGCCTTCGTCGCCTGCGTGGTGTCGGTGCAGACCTATATCGGCCGGGCGATCTTCGGCATGGCCCGGGACGGCATTCTCCCCGCCTCGGGCCTGCTGCGCCGGGTCGACCGACGCAAGGTGCCGATGGCCGCGATGGTCGCCAGCACCCTGCTCGCCAGCCTGGGCCTGGGGCTCGGGCTCAACGCCACGGCGGTAGGAACGCTGATCGCCTTCGGTAGCGGCGGTTTCTTCTTCGTCTTCCTGATCGTCACCGCCAGCGCCCTGCATGCCCGTGTCAGCGGCCGCTGGGACCCGGCCAAAGGCGCACTGCAACTGGGCCGCAAGGGCCTGGCGATCAACGCCTTCGCCGTGCTCTGGCTGCTGTTCGAAGCCATCAACGTAGCCTGGCCGCGGGAACTGCTGGCCCCGCCCGGTGCGCCCTGGTTCCAGGTCTGGGCCGTAGTGCTGGTGTTCTCTGCCCTGGCCCTGTTCGGCCTGGCCTACCTGGCCCTGGCCAAACCCCATCGGCGTATCGCCAACAGCCTCAGCTTCGCCGGTCGCGCGGTCGACTGATCCCCTTCACTGCCCTGCTCCCCGTCCCCGTCACCGGTGTTCTGGCCGGCGGGACGGGGCATGCCTGAAAACAGGAATTCGCCATGATTCACTACTGGAACTACCCCACCGAAATCTTCTGCGGCGTCGCCGCGCTGGACCTGCTCGCGCAACGTTGCGCCCTGGCCGGCATGCGCCGCCCGCTGCTGGTCACCGACCCCGGCATGCTCGAACTGCCGCCGTTGCGGGCCGTGCGTGAACACCTCGAGGCCGCCGGCATCGCCTACGCGCTGTTCCATGGCCTGTCGAGCAACCCGAGCCAGGACGAAGCCCGTGCCGGCGCCGAAGTCTTCGCGGCAGGCGGCCATGACTCGCTGATTGCCCTGGGCGGCGGCAGCGCCCTCGACGCGGCCAAGGCCATCGCCCTGCTCAGTCGTGATCCCGAGGGGCTGGAGCGTTTCGAATGGACGAAGATGCTGGAGCACTACCCGACTCTCGGCGACTACCCGGCCCTCGGCCTGCCACCACTGATTGCCATACCCACCACGGCGGGCACCGGCTCCGAGCTGGGCCGCGAGGCGGTGCTGACCGATGTTGCACAAGGGGTGAAAAAGGTCATCGGACATCGGGAGCTGCTGGCGCGCAGCGTGATTCTCGATCCACAGCTGACCGTCGGCCTGCCGGCCAGACTCACCGCCGCCACAGGGATGGACGCCCTCACCCACCATCTGGAGGCGCTGTTCTCGCCGCTGTGTCATCCAATGTCCGCCGGGATCGCCGTGGAGGGTGTGCGCCTGGTCAAGCTGCACCTGGAACAGGCGGTTCGCGATGGCAGCGATCTGGCGGCCCGGGAAGGCATGCTGATCGCCTCGGCCAGTGCCGCCGTGGCCTTCCAGAAAGGGCTCGGTGGCGTGCATGCCCTGGCCCACCCGCTGGGGGCACGGCATCACCTGCACCATGGACTGCTCAATGCGGTGCTGCTGCCGTACGTGCTGGTGGCCAATCGCAGCGCCATCGAAACCGACGCAGCGCGGCTGGCGCGCTACCTGGAGCTGGAGGACGGCAGTTTCGAGGGTTTGCTGGCGTGGGTCCTGGAACTGCGTGCGCGGGTGGGGATCCCGGCGACCCTGGCGGAGCTGGGATTGAGTGCGCAAGATGCGGTGCTGATCGGCGAGCTGGCGTTGGCGGATGTCTCGTCGTCGGAGACCAATGCCCTGCCACTGGAGGCCAGGGATTATGCGCGGATCTACCGGAATGCGGTGGACGGGGTTTTGAACGGCTGATCCCGGGTGTTTTCCGGGGCCCCATCGTTGGCAAGCCAACACCCACAGGTCCGGTGGTGTACGCGTTCACGTGGGAGCTGGCTTGCCAGCGATGAGCATGGGTATCTACACATCTCTATCAGGTA